>NZ_SPGT01000016.1:0-72993 GCF_005845155.1 Clostridium sp. BSD2780061688st1 H5
ACGAGAACGGCACCCGCAGGCAGGACATTGAGATTTATTACAGCTTTGTCGGCAAGATTGACTTGCCCGAAGCCTAACGCCCGACCTATCCGACACAATGCGCAAGTGCCGGATAGGAACGGCAAAATTTTTTACACTTCTATTACTTCTTTATCGCACATCAGTAAACAGTCCCGGGATCTTTATGCCGTCTGGTTACAGGATGTATGTATATCTGATTAGCTGTTGTATACGTCCAGATCGATCTCCTTCTCTTTTGCGTTTACGATGACGTTTGTAGCAGCGTCGCCGATAACATTCAGAGGCAGGAGCGCCATCTCAACAGGACGGTTGATAGCTACGACCAGTGCGTAAGCGATCATGCACAGATCGGAGGTCCAGCCCATACCGGAGAGGATGGTCACGATCAGGGTTGTTCCTGCGATCGGGATAGCCGGGCAGCCCATGGCCGCGCAGATGGAGAGGAATGCGATGACGATCAGGTTTGCCGGTGTCACGTCGATGCCCGAGCTGGTGGCGATGAAAGTAACAGCGAACATGTGCATGACTGTGGTACCGTTCATGTTGATGGTCATACCTGTGGGGAGCACAAAGCTTGTGATCTCCTCGCTGCAGCCCAGCTCGTCCAGACATGTTCTGGTGTTCAGAGGCAGTGTGGCTGCGGATGAGTTTACGGAGAATCCAAACACACCGACTTTCGCGATCTTCTTTAAGAACTTGAATGGATTCAGCCTTGTGGTGAGCCAGATACCGATTGGGTACAGGGTTACCACGAGCACGAACAGGGTAAGCATAGCTCCCACAATGTAGGCTGCCGCCGGCGCCAGGTACTCAGCGCCGTAGATGGCGAAGGTGCGGGATACGAGGCAGAAGATGGCAACAGGGCCTACCTTGTTGATGAGGAAGGTCAGATACATGTTGACCACTTCGCTGACGCTCTCAAACACCTTCTTCAGAGGCTCGCCCTTCTCGCCCAGCGCCTGCAGACACAAGCCGATGACGATAGCTACCACAACGACTGCCAGGATGCTGTTGTTGCTGCTGAATACCTCTGTAATATTGGAGGGGACCGCTGTCACGATAGTAGCCAGCGGGTTGAACTGGTCGATGGTGGCCGCCTCTGTGACCGCCTCAGCTGGCAGCTCTACATTGAAGAGGCCCGCGCTCTTCATGGCATATGCCACAAGGCCTCCGAAGAAAGCGCCCACAACGTAGAAGCAGACGAAGCCGAGCACCGTGCGTCCTGCAATCCTTCCCAGCTTGGTGGAGCTGGAGATACTGCACATGGCAAGGCTCAGGGAAACAAGTACTAATGGTACGATGGCTGCCTGCAGACCCCTCATAAAGAGCTGTCCGATGATGTAGAAAAGACCCAGCGCCGCAGTTCCGTCAGCAGCTGTGATATCCTGGAAGAGGATCTTATTGATGATGTCCCATGTACCTTCATTTCCGGATTCCAGCATGGAGCTGCGGATAAACATAAAGATAAGTCCGACTGCAAGTCCGCCCACCAAAGCAATGATCATCTTCTTGACAACAGACATTTGTTTCTTCTGTGTGTTACTCATATTTTCTTCACTCCTTTACTTTGCATCTTCTACAGATGTTTGATCTCAATCCCCTCTTGTGTAAATCTTTCACGGATCTTCTGAACGAAGGCAAGCGCCTTGGGCCCGTCGCCGTGTACACAGAGTGTGTCGCCCTTGATGTCCAGTTCTTTTCCGTTGATGGATGTTACCTTGCCTTCTTTGATCATGCGTACGCATCTCTCAATGGCAATGTTCTCGTCTGTGATCATGGAACCCTCCATCTTTCTCGGAACGAGAGAAAGATCATCCATGTATGCACGGTCTGCGAAGATCTCGGAAGCCGTGCGAAGGCCTCTGCTCTCAGCGATCTGTCCTAAGACAGCGCCTGCGCAGTAGTAGACGATGAGGTCCTTGTCCACCTCGCAGATGGCGTCCACAATCGCTGTGGAAACTTCCTCATCATACTGGCACTGGTTGCCCATAGAGCCGTGGGGAGCCACATGCTGCAGTTTCATACCGTAGCTCTGTGTGAAAGCGGAGAGTGCTCCGATCTGATATTTCACATAGTTCTTGATCTCTGCAGGAGCCAGAACCATTTTGCGGCGTCCGAAGCCCATCAGATCCGGATATCCCGGGTGCGCGCCTACCATGACGCCCCTCTCCTTTGCCATGCGGACTGTCTTGTCCATTACCATGGGATCTCCCGCATGCCATCCGCAGGCTACGTTTGCCGTTGTCACATACTTGATGATCTCCTCATCGCCGCCCAGCTTATAGGCGCCGAAGCTTTCACCCATGTCACTGTTCAAATCCACCTGATACATAGTCTTTTCCACCCTTTCTTTTTGTTTTTGCTGTGTTTTGCATCCCTCTTTAAAATATTTATGCATTTACGACATTCTGCGGTTTGCCGTCCACGTAGCATTTCAGGTTATCAACCGCGATGTCCATCAGCCTCTGCCTTGACTCCTTCGGCGCCCATGCGATATGGGGTGTGAGGATCACGTTCTTTGCTCCAAGGAGCGGGTTATCCATCTGGATGGGCTCTGTGGATACAACGTCCAGGGCAGCTCCTGCCACCTTGCCGCTGTCAAGAGCGTCTCTGAGATCCTGCTCTACAATAAGGGGGCCTCTTGAGTCGTTTATGATCATGACGCCGTCTTTCATTTTGGCGATGGTGTCTTTATTGATGATGCCTTCTGTATCCGGGAACAGCGGGCAGTGCAGGGAGATTACGTCGGACTGCGCCAGCAGCGTGTCCAGATCCACATATTTGCATGTGTCGCTCTCCAGTTCCGGGCGTTTGAATGCATCGTAGGCCAGAACCTTCATTCCGAGAGCCTGGGCGATCTTACCTGTATCCTGTCCGATCCGGCCAAAGCCGATGATACCCATGTTCTTGCCAGCCAGCTCAACAAGAGGATATTTCCAGAAGCACCAGTCCGGATTGCTTGTCCACTCGCCTGCTTTTACAGCGTCAGAGTGCTCGCCGATATGGTGGCACAGCTCCAGCAGAAGGGCGATGGCAAACTGAGAAACGGCGGCTGTTCCGTATGTTGGAATGTTGGATACCGGGATCCCTTTCTCCTTTGCGGCAGCTACATCCACGATGTTGTAGCCTGTTGCCAGAACGCCGATGAACTTCATGCCGGGGCAGGCGTCCATTGTCTCTTTTGTGATAGGAGTCTTGTTTGTGTAGACTACCTCTGCATCCCCGATGCGCTCCACTACATCTTCAGCCTTTGTGCGGTCATACACCGTCACCTCGCCAAAAGCTTCCATTCCCTCCCAGGAAATATCTCCAGGGTTCAGTGTGTAACCGTCTAATACTACGATCTTCATATTCGCTTCTTCCTTTCTTGTGTTGATACTGCGCCGGCCCGGCGGCCGGCATCTTGTTGATAGTGATTTTATATCCTACAGCTCATAGTGTCTCTCTATGAAGTCTGTACTGAACATGCCGCTCTGGAAATCCGGATGATTCAGCACATCGTAGAGGAAATCCAGATTTGTAGTCACTCCCTTGATCCTGAACTCGCCCAGGACGCTGATCATCTTCCGGATGGCGCTCATCCTGTCCCTGTCATAGGCGATGATCTTGACGATCATGGAATCATAGTAGGGCGGTATGGTGTAGCCCGGGTAGATGGCTGTATCCATCCGCACTCCGTTGCCGCCCGGGAGATAGAGCTTCTCCACCGTCCCCGGGCAGGGCATGAAATTATGCAGCGGGTCCTCCGCATTGATCCTGCACTCAAGGGCGTGTCCCCTGAAGCAGATGTCCTCCTGCTTCACACTTAGGGGAAGGCCGGCAGCTACGCTGATCTGCTCCCGGATCAAATCCACACCGGAGACCAGCTCGCTGACCGGGTGCTCCACCTGGATCCTGGTGTTCATCTCCATGAAGAAGAACTCGCCGGACTGGTCCAGGAGGAACTCGATGGTTCCCGCATTCTCGTATCCCACGGCCTTCGCCGCCTGCACTGCTGTGGCACAGATCTTTTCCCGGGTCTCCGGGGAGATAAAGGCACAGGGTGACTCTTCTATCATTTTCTGGTGCCTTCTCTGCACCGAGCAGTCCCTCTCGCCCAGATGGATTACATTCCCGAACTTGTCGGCCATGATCTGGACTTCGATGTGTCTGGGAGACTGTACATAACGCTCCAGGTACATGCTGCCGTCCCCGAAGGCGTTCACCGCCTCCTGCTTTGCCGCGTGGAAGAGCCCCGGGAACTCCTGGCTGTTCCAGGCCAGGCGCATGCCTTTTCCGCCGCCTCCCGCAGAGGCTTTGATCATGACGGGGAAGCCGATGACCTCCGCCGCCTCCAGGGCTTCCTCCGCCTCGTACACCGGGCTGTCCGTTCCCGGAACCACAGGGATCCCCGCCTCTTTCATGGTATGTTTTGCCTCGGATTTGTTGCCCATCTTGTCGATAAGCTCACCGGAAGGTCCGATAAATGTAATGCCGAACTTCGCACATTTCTCTGCAAAATCTGCATTTTCGGAGAGAAAGCCAAATCCCGGATGGATGGCCTCCGCCTTTGTGGCCAGGGCCGTGCTGATGAGCCGGTCCATATCCAGGTAGCTGGCGGACGGAGCCGCCGGACCGATGCAGACTGCCTCATCTGCCAGTCTCACATGCATGGCATCCTCGTCTGCCTCGGAGTACACTGCCACGGTGCGGATGCCCATCTCCCGGCAGGCCCGGATGATGCGCACAGCGATCTCTCCTCTGTTTGCAATCAGTATTTTCCGAAACATCTCTTTTTGCTCCTATCCCTCGATGACGAAGAGAGGCTGCGCGTACTCTACCAGTTCCCCGTCCTTTACAAGGACTTCAGACACTGTGCCGCCGCATCCTGCCACTACATCGTTCATCATCTTCATTGCCTCGATGGTTCCCATCACCTGTCCCTGTTCCACCGTGCTTCCCACAGTCACAAAGGGCTCTCCACTCTGGCTGTCGGAGGCATGGAAGATGCCTACAAGGGGCGAGCGTATGATGGTTCCTTCCTGGATGGACACTTCTTCCTCTTTCTCCTCAGGCTCCGCCTGCCGGCCGCTCACCGCCGGGGCTGCCTGGCCGCTTTCCGCCTGGGCCGCCGTCTTTTTGATAGAGATGCGGAAGTCTCCGTCCTGTATCTCAAATTCTGTCACGCCGGATCTGTCCACTTCGTGGAGCAGGGCTGTGATCTTTTCCAGTTTCATGTTTCATTTCCCCTTCTATGTGGCGCCGCACCTGTGCGGCAAGGTTTCTCAGCTCCTCTGTCCCAGACATCTCTCCAGGTTCTTCAGTTCTTTCTGCTGCCGCAGATACAGCTCCTGGGCAAGCTGAATGCCTACTCTCACAAAATGTACCTTGTAGCCAGGCTGGGCCTGAGCCAGTTTGGGAAGATCCACAGAAATGACCGTCCCTATCTTTGTGTAGCCGCCTGTCGTCTGCCGGTCTGCCATCATGATAATGACCTGCCCGTTTGTGGGCACCTGGATGGAGCCGAAAGCAACGCCGTCCGTCAGTATATTTCCATCTTTGATATGGTGCAGGGGCTCCTCCCTCTCCAGCCGGATGCCCATTCTGTCCGACTCATTGGTGATGGTGGCGCTGTACCAGAAGAATTTCCGCACTTCTTCCTCTGTAAAGGCTGTGTCCTGAGGCCCGGTCACCACCCGCACCGTGATTTCCTTCTGGGGGAATTTCTCCGGCTCCAGTTTTCTCAGCTCCATCTTCGGAAGACTGGTCTTCGGCTTCACAAAACCGATCCTGTCCCCTTTCTCCAGCTTTCGTCCTTCCACGCCGCCCAGCTTATTCCTCATCAATGTAGACTTGCTGCCCATGACTACCGGAACATCCAATCCGCCGGCAAAAGCGATGTAGGCGCGGCTGCCGCCGTTTGCCACTCCAAAGGAAAGTGTGTCTCCCGCGTGGATGAGCACGGCCTGGTACATGGGAATTGCCTCTCCGTTCACTGCCGGAGATACGTTGGCCCCCGTCACCGCTATGATATTGTCCTCTTCAAATTTCAATGCAGGACCCATGAAGGTGACCTCCAGGGCGCTCTCCCCTCTCTTATTACCTGCCAGTATATTGGCGAGGAAAAAGGACTTTGTATCCATAGGACCTGCCGGCGATACGCCGAACTGCTGGTATCCGAATCGCCCCTCATCCTGCACGGTCGTCTGGATACCCGGATTTTCAACGATAATTCCCATCTTTTATTTCACCGCCTTTTTCACATATGTCTCCAGTTTATAGGTTCCTCTCTCCACGTCCGCACGGATGAGATCATACTCTTTCCGGCTGACAGGCTGATATTTCACCCAGTCCCCCGCGTTTACAAGGAAGGGCTGTTCCTTGGAGTAGTCGCAGATGTTACAGGGTGTGCCTGCCACCACATTCCAGCCGCAGGGCTGGTCAAAGGGGATCAGGTTGGACTGGGTCTCCGCCGCCACGATGGAGCGGCCGTTGATGCGTACTCTGGGCTCCGTCCTTCTCTTGAAGTGGAAGGGCTCCTCGAACCTGGCCATGTAGGCATGTCCCGGGGCAACTCCCAGCATGTACGCATAGTACTCATGCTCTGAGTGCATGCGGATGAACTCCTCCACAGATATCTTCTCAAAGGCCGCGCACTCGTCCAGGTCCAGCGCAAACTCCCTGTCATAGCAGATGGGGAGCACTTTCACGATCTGGGAGACTTCCGTCTTCTCTTCCCCTGCTCCGTCCAGTCTCTTCTTCACTTCCTCCACGAGCTGACCGTAAAGGATCTTCTCCGGTCTGTAGTGGATCATCAGCGTCGCATAGGTGGGGACCATCTCCGCAATGCCCTCCACAGGGTCCGCCTCCAGTCTCTGCATCAGGCTCTTCACTCTCCCGTTGACTTCCAGACTGATCTCATCCCCAAGCTTCACATACAAAGACTCGTCGCCGCCCGTCAGAAATTCTGCCTCCATGCTCGTTCACTCCTTTCATTTGACTTCAACCTGTTTCGTTTTTGTTGAATTGTCTTAATTTTTCGTCCAATTCATTCGTTTCTTTATTAACTATTCACAGTATAGCACAAGGTTTTTATTTCATAAAATAGATTATTTCTTCTTGAAATATTAACAACTTCTATATTTATTTTAAATTTCCTCATCCGGCAGCTCCCACCCGATCTCTTTCAGATAGTTTTCCATCTTTCCCTCAAATATCCTGACCGCTTTCAGAGTAGCCTCGTTGGGATACTTGTGCCTGATCTTGTAGATCGTCCGCTCCGGCGGAGTGACGCCGCCCCCGATCCGGCTGACGCACACCGACTTGAGGTTTGCGATCCGACGCGCCACCGATGCGGGGACGATCGCCCACGCCCCCTCCTCGTCCAGCAGGTGATACAGAAGGCAGAAGCTGTCCACCCACGCCTTTGGGCGCTTTCCCTTCCCCACCTTCTGGTCATGCCAGATCTGAAAATCCCCGTCCCAGCTCACAAAGATCTCGTTGGCCGGGTCCAGCTCATCAATTTGGATGACCCTCTTCTCTATCAGCGCGGGCTCGGGCTGCACGATATACATTTTCTCCCGCAGGACCGGCTCCACCTCGATATTCCTGAAATGCAGGTGATGGTAGACAAACCCAATGTCGATCTCATGGTTCTCCAGCAGCTCATAGAGCTCGTAGGAATAGTGTGTTTTAATATGAAGGTTGATATTTTGCTCCTTCTCCCCCAGCATCTGATGGTAGAGCTCCATGAGCACAGAATTCATGGTGTCCGTACATCCCACAGTCAGATAGAGCGTCTCCTGGCTGTGCTTCAAGTACTGCATCTCTCTCCAGACGGAAACCCAGCGCTCCGCAATGGGGATAAATGCTTCGCCCTGGGTCGTGATCTCGATCTGCTTGTAGCCCTTCTTCCTCGCGATGAGCTTTACGTCCAGCTCCTCCTCCAGGGATTTCAGCCTGTGGCTCACGGTGGGCTGGGACAGGAAAAGATTTTCCGCCGTCTTTGTGATATTTTTTGTCTTCACGATCATCAAAAATGTCTCAATCTCCGCCAGGTTCATAAGTTCCCTCCTCTTGCATCGGCAAATATAAATTTTTTCAATATTATACAATGAAAATATTCATTTCACAATTTTTTTTGTGCATGATATGATAAAGGCAACAAACAAAGGGGACTTAATCCTGATGAAAAGGAGGAAAAACTATGAACGCAGAACATGGAATTTTATTCCCGGAAGACTATCAGAAACACCTGAAAGCTCAGTTCTGTTACGCTGATGCGGATCCGCTCTACGGACCCCGTCTTTTCTTTGAGAACTCCGGCGGATCACTTCGCCTGAAAGCAGCCGTTGAGGCCAAGATGGCTGCAGAGCAGTTTCCGGACTGCCCGGAGAGGAACTATGCCAGAGGGCTGAAGCTGGCTCACTATGTATCCGAGGGAACAAAGGAAATACTGGAGGTTATCTTCGGCGCGAAGAGCGGCGCTCTCGTGACAGAGCTGTCCGCTTCCCAGACTATGTTCCAGATCGTGGATGTCATCTTAAGCAATGTAAAATGGGGAACAAATGCTGTTACATCCTGCCTGGAGCACCCGTCAGCACACGATGCTGTCGAGTACGCCTGCACAAAGACAGGAAGAGAGTTCCGGGAGGTTCCGGCCAACAGGACCACCGGCGGAATTGACGCGGACGAAGTGATGAAATATGTAGACAAGGACACCTGTCTTGTCAGCATCATGGCCGCCTCCAATATTTCCGGAAACATCATGGACATCAAGGAGATCGTTCGCAGGGTAAAGGAAGTCAACCCGGAGTGCTATGTGATCACGGATACTGTGCAGCACGCGCCCCACGCTGTCATCGACGTGGAGGACTGGGGCGTGGACGCCGCCAACATCGCGCCCTATAAATTCTTCGGCGTGAGAGGCTGCGGATTTGCCTACGTATCTGACCGGGTAGCTACCATGATGCACCACAAGCTGACCTTCAAGGACGCCAACGTGTGGGCGCTGGGAACACCTACCCCCGGCAACTTTGCCGCCATGATGGCTGTCATCGACTATGTATGCTCCATCGGCGAGCATTTCATCCACAGCCAGGACAAGCGCGAGCTCTTTGTGGAGGGCATGACCCGCATCCATATGCAGGAGCGTGCTCTTCTGTACCGTATGCTGGAGGGAACCCCGGGGACCCCGGGTCTTCGCCACATCCCGAACGTGGAGGTTTACGTGGACATGGAAGACCTTACATACAAAGACCTGATCGTTGCCATGGGCATCAAGGGGATCGACTACCCCGACTGCGTGGTCGAGTACATGAAGCGCGGCGTCACCGTATTTGAGCGCGTGAGAAGCAGCATGTACTCCAAGAGGATCGTGGATACGCTGGGGATTCCCGGAGCGATCCGCGTATCACCGCTTCACTGCCACGGCACAGAGGACATCGACAAATTCCTGAGGATCACAAAGGAGATTGCCGAGTCCGTATAAATATGCTCCACTCTTTACTCATTTCATGATATACATTGAGAGGCCCGCAGACATTCACAGTGTCTGCGGGCCTCTCGCCGTATTATTCCGCAAGCTGAGAAGTGCAGTGCGGGCAGCGGGTTGCCGCAATATCGATCTCGCTCATGCAGTAGGGGCATTTCTTTGTTGTCGGCGCCGTCTCCGCCTCCGGCTTTTTCCCAAGGCTCATCAGCTTATTGACTCCCTTCAGCAGGCAGAACAGCACAAACGCCATGATAAAGAAATTGACCAGAGAGGACAGAAAGGCAGAGGCAAATCCTGCCACATCCTGCAGGCTGTACAGCCGTCCCCCTGTAACCACATTCAGGATGGGGTTGATAAAATTGTCCGTGAGCGATGTGACGATCCCGGAAAAGGCACCGCCGATAATGACACCAATGGCCATATCCATCATATTTCCCCGGAGGGCAAATGTCTTGAATTCCTCGATAAACTTCTTCATTTTCTTCCTTTCTTCTTTTGTCCTGCCCGCCTCTGAGGCGGAGCGTTTTCCGCAGGGGGCGAATGCCCCTTACAACAAAAAAAGATCTTCGAGACTGCATGACTGCACTTCGAAGATCCTTCAGTGACTCCGAGGGGAATCGAACCCCTGATTCCAGCGTGAGAGGCTAGCGTCTTGACCTCTTGACCACGGAGCCGTATTGCTTGCTGCCTGATTATAATATCAAACATCCCGACAGATTGCAAGCATTTTTTTCATTTTTTTCAAAAATTTTTTCAGTCGTGAAAAAAGCCGCAAAAGAGGGGGGAAACCTCTACGGTTCCTTCCTCTTCTCTTCCACCTGCTCCTCCGTCGCTTTCCCGGCCTCTGACAGCTCGGCTATATGCTTTGCCGGCACCATGATCTGAAGCTGCTTCTGGAGATTGTGGATCTCCACCACATCGTGGTCTCCTCCAAACTCCCCGTCCAGTGTCCAGGGGATCTCCTCCAGGGACTCAAAGACCAGATGGCCGCTCTTGAAGGAATACATGTGCTTGCCGTTGGTCTGCTCGGTCAGAAGAGCTGTGATGATCTCCTGCAGCTCAATGGGGTTTTTCGGCATCTTGATCAAGGTCACCTCAAAGACGCCGTCGTCAAAGGACACGTTCTTTCCCACCATGTTCCGAAAGCCTCCCACAGAGCGGGAGTTGGTCACCATGCCGTAAATAAACTCATCCTCGATCACCTCTCCGTCGTGAGTCACCTTGATCCGGTAGGAGGGTATGTTGAAGAGCCGCTTTGTCCCCTCCAGCACATAGGCCAGATGCCCCAGTATGTTCTTGGCCGTCTGGTTGGTCTGGTAGGAGACATCCGTGAACAGGCCAAAGGCCGCAATGTACACGAAAATGCCGTCGTTAAACTGTCCCACATCACAGGGAAACGCCTGCCCGTTCACAGCGTTGTCCGCAGCGGCCAGTATATCCCTGGGGATCTTAAGGCTGTGGGCAAAATCATTGGTGGTCCCGGTGGGGATATAGCCCACGGGCACCCTGTCCTCCCTGGCCATCATGCCGGTCACCACCTCGTCGATGGTGCCGTCGCCACCGCTGCACACCACCAGGTCATAGTGGTCCGTGAATTCCCGTATCTTCCTGTAGGCATCGTGGTAGGCCTGGGTCGGATAGGCCGTCACCTCGTAGCCCGCCTTCACGAAAATATCGATAATATCCGATACCTTGGGCTTCAGGAGCCCCTTCCCCGCATGGGGGTTGTACACAAACAACAGTCTCTTCATCTCTGTCTCCCCTTCCGCTGTCTGCCTAGGCCAAAAAAGGGCATTTACAAAATGCCCTTTCCCTTTACAGATCTTTTATTTCATCTATTTCTGCTCCGAGAGAAATCTCTCCACGCCAGCTACTGCCGCTTCCTCGTCTTCGCCATCCGCGACAACTGTAAACTCATCGCCCTCGCCCATGGTCAGGCTCATCATACCCATAATGCTCTTGGCGTTCACCTTCTTGTCAGCCACCTCTATGTACACATGGCTGGAATACTGGCTGGCTTCCTGCACAAGCAGCGCGATCGGTCTTGCGTCAAGACCGTCCCTAAGTTTAATTGTCACTGGTTTCTTGATCATATTGTACCTCCTTGCTATCCCTTAACTTATCTGCCATTTCACTTAACTTCCTGAGCCTGTGGTTCACTCCGGATTTCCCCACCGGGTTCTCCAGGAGCTCTCCCAGCTCCTTCAATGATGCATCGGGATATGCGAGGCGTGTAAGGGCAACGTCCCGCAGTCCGTCCGGCAATCCTGAAAGTCCCACCGTGTCGCGGATGTATTCAATATCATCCCTCTGCTTAACTGCGGCAGAGACTGTCTTGTTGATATTGGCTGTCTCACAGTTTACCTTCCGGTTCACATTATTGCGCATATCCTTCAGGATCCGAACATTCTCCAGCTCCATCAGAGCCACCGGAGCGTCCATCACGTTCAGGGCGTCCACGATGCGGTCACCCTCCTTCAGGTATACGATAATGTTCTTTTTCCTTCTCACAATGCGGGCCTCCAGGCCGAAGTCCTGCATAAGCTGCTGAAGATACTGCGCTTTTTCCAAAGTATTACAGACAATCTCAAAGTGATAGGATTTTCCGGGGTCGCTCATGGATCCTGAAGACAGGAAAGCGCCGCGCAGGTAAGCCCTCTTACAGCAGACCGCCTGCACGTCCGCGTGGCGCACAGCCCGCAGACATTCCCCGGACGCACACAAATAGTATACGCTGCTGTCCTTGTGCATATTTCTGCGCACCGCTGTCTGGACAGCAATTTCATTACCTATATTAAAGGTTTTTTCGATCAATGTAAAGCATTTTCTCACGACGGCAATATTTTCCGAGTGCACAAGGAAGGACAGACAGCCCTCCTCCTCTCTCCACTCCCCGCACATGCCTGTGATTGCGGCGAGCTCCGCAAGCCTGCAGTGCCTGGCTCTGGGACACACTCTCGCCAGCTCCTCTTTCACTTTGCCTGAAAATGACATATCTATCCCTGCTTCTTTTCTCCGCGTTTTCCGCTGCTATTTTCCCTTTGTCACCGCATCCTTGCCGATGTCCCTGTGCTCGATCTTGATGCCGTAGTCCTGCTCCTCCCTGGCCAGCTCCCCGTAGAGGGCGCCCGCCAGCGTGACAGACCGGTGCTTTCCTCCCGTGCAGCCGATGGCGATGACAAGCTGTGTCTTCCCCTCAGACACATAATTGGGGATCAGAAAGCGGATCATGTCCGTCAGCTTGTCAAGAAACTGCCGGGCCGTGTCGCTGGACATAACATAGTCCCGCACCTCCGGATCAAGCCCGCTCTTGGGCCTCAGCTCATCGATATAGTACGGGTTGGGCAGAAAGCGCACATCAAATACCAGATCCGCGTCGCTCGGGAGCCCGTATTTAAATCCAAAGGACAGCACGGTGATGTAGAGGTTCTTGTAGTCCTTGTTCTCCACAAAGATCTTGTGCAGCTCTGCCCGCAGCTCTCTTGTGAGCATCCGGCTGGTGTCCACCAGGTAGTCCGCCCTCTTTTTCAGGAAGGCCAGCTTCTCCCTCTCCTTGCGTATGCCCTCGTCCACCCGGCCGCCCCCGGCCAGGGGATGGCTGCGCCGGGTCTCCTTGTACCTCTTGATCAGCACCTCGTCGGAGGCCTCCAGAAACAGCACCTCGTACTTGATCTTCATCCGGTCCAGGGCCTCCAGGGACTGCTCCAGGTCGTCGATCCCCTGGCCGCTGCGGATGTCCATGCCCAGGGCGATCTTGTTAATCTCCGTCCCCGGCACAATGAGCAGCTCCCCCAGCTTGGGCACAAGCTGCACAGGCAGATTGTCCACGCAGAAGTAGCCTGCATCCTCCAGCATCTTGAGGGCTGTGCTCTTCCCCGCCCCCGACATTCCGGTCACAATGATAAATCTCATGTCTAAAACTCTCCCAGTCTCTTTACCTCCGGCTCCAGCGTCACTCCGGAGTTTTCTCTCACACGCTCCTGTACCTGACGGATCAGCCTGTCCACGTCCGCCGCGGTAGCGCTTCCGCAGTTGATGACAAAGCCGCAGTGCTTCTCCGACACCATGGCATCCCCTACGCGCAGGCCCCGCAGGCCCGCATCCTGTATCAGCTTGCCGGCAAAGTAGCCCTCCGGCCTCTTGAAGGTGCTCCCCGCGCTTGGATACTCCAGGGGCTGCTTGCTGGTGCGCCTCTCCTTCAGATCCTCCAGCTTTTCCCGGATCTTTGACTCATCTCCCGGCTCCAGGTCGATCACCGCCTCCAGGACGATATAGCCCTCCCGGGCCGCCCGGCTGGTGCGGTAGCCCATGTCCAGCTCCTCCCTTGGCAGCACCCGGATGTCCCCCTGGCCGTCAAGGACAGTGACAGACTCCAGCACATCTTTCATCTCACCGCCGTAGGCGCCGGCGTTCATGATGCAGGCGCCGCCCAGGGTTCCCGGTATGCCGGCGGCGAACTCAAAGCCGGTCAGGCTGTTCCTGAGAGCCTCCGCCGCGATCTTTGCCAGGGAGGCTCCGGCCCGCGCGAAGATCCTCGTCCCCTCTGTCCGGATGTCAGCGAAATCCTTGAAGAGCTGTATCACCACGCCTCTGTATCCCTTATCCGAGACAAGAAGGTTGCTCCCGTTTCCTATAATATACCAGGGCATCCCCTCCTCCCTGCAGAGGCGGACCACCTCCTGCACCTCCTCCTTTGTGCGGGGCGCCACCAGATACTGCGCCGGTCCCCCGATGCGGAAGGTGGTGTGCAGCTTCATGGGCTCCTCGCGGAAAATCCTCTCAGCGCCCACTGCCTGTTCTAATCTATGCTCAAATTTCTCTTTCATAACCTAAACCTTTCTGTCTTTTTCCACTGTTCATCATACAACACTTGAAGGAGAAATTCAACGCCGCGCTATTTTTCGTCCTCCGGCTCCTCCCCTGTCAGCTTCAGGATATCCCTGACCTGCTCCTCTGTCAGTTCCAACCGCTCTGCCACTTCCTGCACGTCCACCTTCCGGCCCAGCTCGTCAGTCATCTGCTTGATCGTCTCGTCCAGCCTTGTGACCTGGTTCACCATCTTCCGATCCCGCCGTTTCATCTCTGTCTGGGACGCGAGAAGAGCCCGCATGGCCGCGCGGACATCAGCCATCACCAGCTCCTGCTCGCCCTCCCCGGCAGGGTGCAGATCCATCGCCTCCACAAGGGCCGCATTGCCCTCCTGGATCATGTCGCCGATAAAGACCTCCTCCCTGTGCAGCTTCACCGCCTCCTCGTATACCAGCCGGAGATAGAGGGCAAGCCTTGCCTCCTCCTCAGAGGTCGCCTGCAGCTCCCCTATCTGGCGGAGATAGTCCTCCAGGTACTCCTTTTCCTCCGCGCTCAGGGCATCCGACCCGGGCATTTCCTCTCCATCCCCGGACTCCTGCACTGTGCCGGGCTTTCTCACATACCCCTGCACCGCCACCTTCTGGGAGAGAAGGTAGTCGAATACAAGATCCATCTGCTCCTTCGTGAGCCCGTCGTCCTCAAAAAACTGTTCTGTCTCCTCCGCTGTCATGCGCATGCCGTTTTCCTGCGCCAGCTTCATGATGTCTGCCAGCTTCTGCTGGAAACTCATCTTATCTGCCATGTCTTTACCTCCAGATTTACTGGACCTATCTTATCACAAATCCGCCGGGAAAGCCATACCGGGATCGCCGCGTGTGAGGCCGCCCCTTCTGCCGGTCCGCCCCTGCGGCGGTCCGGGCGCGCCCGGCGCCGTCACTTACGGCGCCGCGACGATCACCGTGGCGTAGCCGGCCCTCTTCAGCCTCTGCTCCATGTCCGCCGCCTCGTCCAGAGTGCCAAAATTTCCCACCTGAACCCGGAGGTAGCCGTCCGAGTCATCGATGTAGGCCGGGAAATCCTGCTCCAGCAGCTCGTTCCGCAGCCGCTCCGCATAGGACCTGTTGCGGAAGGCGCCGGCCTGCACCCGGTAGTCCGGCACTGTCTGGTTCTCAAACTCATTGTCATTTTCGTAGGCCGTATTCTGATTTCCCATACCGCCTGCCTCGGCCTCCGGCGTCCCCTGAGAGCTGTCCTCCACAAGGCCGTTCCGCTGCAGTGTGTCCAGTATGGCCTCCGCGATAGCCAGGGCAATATCGTCAAAGTTCTGGTCAAACAGCATATTGTCCGTGTCCGAGTTGATAAATCCCGCCTCCACCAGCACAGCCGGCATCTTTGTCCTCTTGAGCACCACAAGATTAGGCCTTGCCTTCACTCCCAGGTCCACAAAGCCCACCGTGGCCAGCTCCTCATCGATGGCCTCCGCGATCTCCAGCTTCAGCCCGGACAGGTCATACACAAGGGACTCCACCCCGGAGACCTCGTTGTCCGTTGGAAATGAATTCCGGTGGATGGAGATGAAAAGATCCACCCCCGCCTGGTTGGCCTCCATGGCCTTCTCGTAGGGCGTCTCATACACGTCCGTCGTTCTGGTGTACTCCACGTCGATCCCCCGGTTCTGCAGGATCTCCCCCACAGCCAGTGCGAGCCGCAGCGTGTCGTCCTTTTCCTGCCGTCCATTGTAGACTGCTCCGGGATCCCGGCCCCCGTGTCCGGCATCCATCATGATCGAATAGGGCATAAAAATACCTCCCGCATATACTGTCTATCTCAGCATATGCAGGAGGATGACGTTTTGCCACGGATATATTTTTATGTAATACTATACAAAAAACATAAAGCTCTCCTGGAACAATTGAGATTTATGTTTGTTTATGTTATTCTCTCTGTGAGCAGCCGCATACAGGGTGGATGCCTCCCGCATGATAAAAATGAAGGGAGGGATGCATATGGATATTTCTGATGCCTTATCTCTTATGCTGACATTTGGAATGTTTCTGATTGCATTGCTGACCTACATAGATAGGAACAATCGGTGAAAATAAAACTGCCCTGTGACTTTGGCGAGCCAGGGCAGTTTTTATAACTATTTCTTGGGAGCCGGCCACTTACAGCGGCTGCTCTTTATATGTATACTATAACACAGCAATTTCTGTATTTCAATACTCTTCCACGAAACTACGCGATCACGAGAGGCACCTTCATCTCTCTGGCGATAGCAATATTTTCTTTTGAGACCTCCCTGTCCGTGATGATCGTGTCCACACGGTCAATGGGGCAGATGACGGACAGATAACCGCCGCCGAACTTGCTGCTGTCGGCCAGCACGTAGACCTCCCTGGAGGCCTTCAGTATAGCCCGCTTCACCTGCATCTGGGGTGTGGCGATGGAGGTGAGTCCCGCCTCAAAATTAATGCCGTGGACGCCGATAAAGCCCTTGTCCACGTGGAAGTGCTCCATGTTCTCCACAGCCGACTCTCCCATGCTGGCCGCCAGATGGCCGCCCACATAGCCGCCGATCATGTACAGCTCCACATGGTCGATGCCCGCCAGCTCATTCCCCACGAGGAGGGAGTTGGTGACCACAGCCACTCTTTTCTCCGGATGGCTCTTGATGTGCAGGGCCAGGTAAAAGCTGCTGGACGCGTCGTCTATGATGATGGTATCCCTGTCCTCAATGTACTCATAGGCCCGGGCCGCGATGGCCTTTTTCCGGTCCACATGCCGGTAAATGGTCTCAGCCCTGTACTTCCGGGCCATGTTCTGCTCCAGGCTGACCGCGCCGCCGTGGGTGCGCTTCAGCAATCCCTCCGCGCTCATGCTCTTGATGTCGTTGCGGATGGTCACCTCCGAGCATCCGAGCTCACGGCTCAAGTCCGCCACCCGGACCTTCCCCTTTTCTTCCAGTTCTCTCAGTATTGCCTGCCTGCGCTCTTCCATAGCGACTCCCCCTGTATCTCAAAAATATTCTGCTACTGAGTCAGCCTTACATTGTTCAGCCCAATGTGCTGCACCACCATCTGCATAACCGGCACGAACCTGTCTCCAAAGGCCTCCTTCGGGATGATAAAGGCCAGGTCCTTTCCGTAGTAGATGCCGATGGTCTTGGGAGTTGTCACCGTGCGCTGGATCTTACTCCAGTCATACGTTTTCTCCTCCCCGTTCTGTGCCACACAGATTCCCTCATCGGAAAAGGTGTATTCCCTGGGGTCTCTGTACTCCGGATTGACCTCCATCTGTTTCTTTGCCCTGTGCCTTAGCAGCAGCGGCGTATAGCCCAGTACCACGACACCGGCGATCACATAGAGGACAAACTGCCCAAACTGGATCTTTCCAATGAACTGCATGACGGCTCCCAGCACGATCACGCACATTCCCAGCATATTCACAAGGAAGCCGGATGCCTTTGAAAATGTATGATATAAAAGGAAGTCAAACAACTGCTCCTTTGTAAGCTGCACCTTCAGTTTTTCCATATGTAAAGTACCTCTCTCCTGATTTTAAAAAGTCCTCTTAATATGCACAACCCTATTGTAACATATAAGAGGACTTTTTTCACTTTTTTGTAATGAATTATGTTCGATTTTTTTCGTTTATTTTTGTTTCGGTTTCTTATTCTGCTACCGGAGCCGGTACGCTTGAGTCAACCTTGTAGCGTGCCCAGCCCTCCGGTGAGTAGATGCCAAGCTGTTTCTTCTGCATCAGTTTGTCGAAGAATGCTGTGATGAACGGGCAGAGGAACAGGGTAACAACGGATGCTGTCGCGCACTGTGCTGTAGCCATATCTACGTACTGAGCCATAGCCGGGTCTGCCTCGCCTACTGCCGCAGGTGTCATGGCAGAGTTCAGAGCGGTCGTACCGATGGCAGCGCCCATGGCGTTTCTCTCCTTCTTCGGAAGAAGAATGTTGTTTGTGAAGAAGAAGATCACTGCTGTAGCAGCGGATACCAGACCGAGAACGATGCCGGCAGCGCCTGCTGTGATGATGGTGTTGACATCTGTCTTTGCTCCGATGGAGATCGTCATGAAGAAGGTGACGATCGGCTGAGCTGTCGCGCATGCCTTTCTGAAGCCTGCGTCTAAGTTACCCCAGATGAAGCCGATGAGCAGCGGAACAAGTACTGCGATCAGAGAGTCGATCGGGATAGACGCCAGTCCTGTAGCTCCCAGAGCGATCAGTGTGAAGAACGGTCCGTCGTTCAGGGACAGGATGGAGATAGCTCCTGTGTCTGTCGCGTTACCAAACTGAGCGGACAGGGAAATGTACAGGGATCCGTTTGAGTTCGTGATGGTCGCGATCCATACGAAGGGAGCGATGCCAAGGAACCCTTCCGGTCCGCAGATGGCGCTTACCAGCATACCGATGATCACGCCAAGAAGGAACTTGGTGGCTGTCAGCGTCACGCCCTTGTAGAGAGGCATACCAACCTGCTTAATGTTGATGGCGGATCCGCATACGATCAGGAAAAATCCCATCATACAGGAGTTGCCATCGTAGAACAGGGCTGTCACATAGCCGCCCACCTGATAAACCTGGGGGCAGAACGTGGCAAGCAGCACCGCGATTACCAGGGGGATGATGACAAGTCCGCCCGGCAGCTTTTTCATTTTGTTCAAAAGATCCAGATCTTTTGGTTTCTTTACTTCTGTGTTTTCACTCATTTTTGCACTTCCTCCAAACCTTACTTCATACTTTGTGGTTTCCTACTTTCTTGCAGCCTCCCGGAACAGACGATCCACGATATCGCATGCTGTGTGGTCGTTTCCGGTGAGTCCGCCCTTGCCCACGATCGGAAGCCCGTCATAGCTTCCCACAAGCCTGCCAATGTCTGTCTGGGCAATTACATAATCCATTACTTCTATGCACTCTACACCAAGCTGGTAGCACACATTGACCATGGTGTCACCACCCGTTGTATAAAGTCCCGCAATCTTATCTCTTCCGCAGATCTCAAGGAGCTGGGAAATGATCGTTCCAAGTCCGGCATTGATCCTGTTGGCGCTCATGCCGCCCGCATAATGCCGCTTGTTGTCCTCCTCATCCAGGTTGAGAAGCTCCCCGTGGAGGGCTGTCTCAAAGAGGATGGCTCTGGGCTGGTTGTCGGATTTCAGCAGATCCTCCGCGATATGTACGGCCCGGAACACCTCGTCCAGAGCTGTGTCCCCGCCCTCGATGAGCTTGATGGGATCCACGCTGATGCGCACATGTCTGGGATCCTGGCAGAGCACCTCCATCTGCTTCTTCGTGACAGGTGTGGCGCTTCCGGCCGCTATGAGGACCGTCTTGCCGGTCTCATCCGCCTCAGGCGGAATGTTCGGCTCCTCTTCTTTAATCAGATTTCTGTAGTAAGCCAGCTTGGCTGTGAAGGGACCCGGATCCACCGCGATCACATTCCACTTCAGCTCAATACATGCCTTGGCGATCTCCTCCACGTCCTCAATGGTGATACCGTCCACGACAATGACCTCGCCGCCTGCTTCCCTGGCCTCCTTCAGGGCGTCCCGGATAGCCTCCTCACCCTGGAGCACCTTGTCCAAAGTGACAAGCTCAACCTGTCTCCTCGTCTGTCCCTCCAGAAGTCTTGGAATATAGTTTTCTTTCACAGGCGTCCGCACATCCTGGGCCACCGGTGTGTTGATCAGGGCCACGCCGTCGATGACAGAGTAGCCGCCCACAAGGATACGTCTGGACTGGGGCATGGCCGGCACTACGACCGCCACGCAGTCATCTCCCACCTGGTCCATCATGGCGTCGATCTCCACGCCCACGCCGCCTCTCAGGGTGGTGTCGATCCTCTTGGAAAAATATTTCACGCCCATGCGCTTCAGGGCGTCTGTCGCCGATTTTACCTTTGCATATGCCTCGTTCGCCGGAAGAGGACGGCTGTTGCTGCTGATGAGGATGGCGTCCAGCTCATCCACTCCCTCTCCCTTTAAAGCTGCTTCTTCATTAAAAAATACTGCTGTCCTTGCTTTTGACCTTGCAAGAAGTACACCCGTCGTTGTCGCGCCTGTCAGGTCGTCCGCCACTGCTCCGATTAATGGCATTACCTTTCTCCCCTTTCATGCTGCTTCGCCGCATACTCAGCGACTACCTTTGTTGACTCGATCATGCTCACACAGCCCGCAATTCCCTTTCCGGCAATATCAAACGCTGTTCCGTGATCCACGGAGCTTCTGATGAAGGGAAGTCCAAAGGTCAGTGTAACGGATTTCTCAAAATCCAGTGTCTTGCAGGCGATGTGTCCCTGGTCATGATAGAGGGACAGGATCGCGTCGTACTTGCCGGATTTTCCAATATGGAATACCGAGTCTGCCGGGCAGGGTCCCACGCAGTTGATGCCTCTCTCCTTTGCGGCCTCAACAGCCGGTCCGATATCTGTGATCTCCTCTGTCCCGAAAAGTCCGTGGTCTCCGTTGTGGGGGTTCAGTCCCGCAACCGCGATCAGCGGGTTCTCGATGCCCACCTTTCTCAGCTCCTTGTCAATGTTGATCACATCCTCGAGGATCACGTCCTTTGTGGCATAGTGACACGCGTCAACAAGTGACATATGGCGGCTCACGAAGAAGACACGAAGCTTATGGCAGGAGAACATGGTCAGCGCGTAGGGTGAGTTGGTGGCATGCTGATAGATCTCCGTATGTCCCGGCTCCTTTACGCCCACCAGCTTGATGGCTCCCTTGTGGATAGGCGCTGTGGACACAGCATCAATCTTCTTTGCCATTCCAAGCTCAATGGATTTCATGATCCAGTCTACAGCCATCTGTCCGGCCAGCTTCTGCTCCTTCCCCCACTCGATAGAGTCTGTATCGTAATCCCCTGTCTCCAGGATATCTACTGTTCCAAATTCATACTTTGCCTCAGAAGGATCGCTGATCTTATTGTACTTCAGCTCTTTGCCGAGAACCTTTGCGGCTCTCTCCATGATTGCCTCACTTCCGATCACAAAGGGGCGGCAGCACTCATGTATTTCCTTGTCCAGCATAGTGCCGACAACGATCTCCGGTCCAATGCCTGCCGGATCCCCCATAGTGATTGCTGTTACAGGTCTGAATTTTTCGCTCATTTTTCTCTTCCTTTCGTTTTGTTTTCGATTTCCTTTCTTTTTATGCTCTTATTCTATTACTTCCTTTTTCCTTTTTCAACTCCTTTTTGTAATTTCAGTACATTTATATATTTTTTATTTGTGTTTTTTGTGCATATCTTATACGATTTTCTGTCCGTTTTTTCGTTTTCTTTCGTTTTTTCGTTTTGTTATTTTTTTGACGTTTTTCCGAAAGATATATATTGCTCTTTTTCCGCATTTCATATATAATAAATCCAGGTACAAAATAAGCCCTCAGGGGCCGATTTTTTTGCGGGAACAAGAAAAATCAAGGGAAAGGATGTAGAATAATGAAGAAGAAACTGTATTTCGGAAGCAATCTCAAGATGTACAAAAACATCCAGGACACTGTAAAATATCTGCAGGACCTGGTTGCCCTGACAAAGGATATCAGCCGGGAGGAGATGGAGCTCTTCATCATCCCCTCCTACACTACTCTGGAGAGCGCCGCAAAGAACGTGGACCGCTCCTATGTCAAGCTGGGCGCCCAGAATATGTGCTGGGAGGACGAGGGTCAGTTCACAGGAGAGATCTCCCCGCTGATGCTGGAGGAGCTGGGGCTTGACCTTGTCATGATCGGCCACTCCGAGAGGCGCCACGTCTTCGGCGAGACGGACGCGGAGGAGAACCTGAAGGTAAAGGCTGCCCTGAAGCACGGATTTACCACACTGCTTTGCATCGGCGAGACAGCCGAGGAGAAGAACTTCGGCATCAGCCCGGAGGTGCTGCGCACCCAGCTGAAGGTGGGCTTCCACGATGTGCCGGTATCAGATGTTCCAAACATCTGGGTCGCCTATGAGCCCGTCTGGTCCATCGGCGTCAACGGCACCCCCGCTTCACCGGACTATGCGGAGGAGATGCACAAGGTCATCAAAGCCTGCCTCCTGGAGATCTTCGGCGACGCGGGCGCGGACATCCCGGTTCTCTACGGCGGCAGCGTGAACCCGGGTAACGCCAACGAGCTCATCGTGCAGCCCTCCATCGACGGCCTCTTCACCGGCCGGGCAGCCTGGCAGGCGGACAAGTTCGACAAGCTGATCCGGGACGCCATGAAGACGTACAGGGAGAAATACGGGGAGTAGGCGGAACTGTGTTCCGGCCCTGCCTCTTCTTACAGAAAGCATCTCAGAATATAAGAAAGCCATCTCGCGGGCACCTTTCCTGCCCGGAGATGGCTTTTATTTACCTGTCTCACCCTGCATCTGCACAGACGTATTCTATCTCTGTCATCCGATATCCGACGCCCCCTGCTCCCTCATGCGGTCCTCCGCCTCATCCATGGCCGCCAGAAGCTTCTCCCGCTGCTCGTCCACAAGGAGCCTCTTGTTGTACTTGTAGTACATGTCACAGTCGTTCTCCTTCAGGTACTGGACGCTGTAGTAGTTGGTGTTCAGCTCTGTCACAAAGGAGACCATCTCCTGGCTGTCCCCGAAGGCCGCCTCCATGAAGTAAAAGGCATTGTCCAAAGCCTTTCCGGTCCTCTCCAGGAGCTCCTCCCGCTTCCTGGTCTCCTTCTCGAACTCGGCCCGCACTCTCTCAAAGGCCTCCTCCGCCTGCTGAGGAGCCGTCAGGTTCTCCTCCTTCAGGAGCTGCTGATACCTCTCCAGCGTGTCGTTCACCTGCCGCAGCATGTGATCCGCCTCCTTTGTGAGCTGCCCGGACCGCCGCAGCCTTTCGTATTGCTCCCCGGCGGCCGCGGCCGTCTCCTCCAGACTGCCGCAGGCCTTGTAGCCCTTCAGACATGCAAAGAGCTTTGTCACGTACCGGTCGGCCAGATAGCTGTCCCGGAAGAGCTCCGAGAGCTTTCCAAGGAGCATCCCCACCACGCTGAGCCGCTCGTCAAAGGAGGCGAACTTCAGCTTTTCCAGTGTATCTTCACTGTACCTGCCCTCCAGGAGCTTCTCCAGCCCGTAGTCCTTTTTATATTTTGCAAACAGCTCCAGGTAACCCGCGAAATCCTTGGCGATCTTCCAGTGCTGAATGTACTGGTGCACCACCTCCCGGTCCACCTTCTTTCCCACAGCCTCGCAGGCCTTCAGGAACTCCGACAGGTCCTCCCAGCCCCTGGCGGTGGCGAACATGCGGCCGTCCACCGTGGTCTCCATCCTGTAAAAATACTCTCTTTTCAGCTCCAGGTAGGACAGAATGGCCGGGTGGATGCCTGCCTGCCAGGCGTACTCCCGCCAGACGCCGTAGTTCTCCTCCACGTCGATGCGGCGGATCCGGTCCAGAGTCACCACGTCAAACTCCCGAACCGACTTATTGTACTCCGGCGGGTTCCCGGCTGCCACGATGATCCACCCCTCCGGCACCCTCTGGTTGCCGAACATCTTGCACTGGAGGAACTGGAGCATGGTGGGGGCCAGCGTCTCGGAGACGCAGTTGATCTCGTCGATAAAGAGGATCCCCTCCCCAAGTCCCGTCTCCTCCATCTTGTCGTAGACGGAGGCGATGATTTCGCTCATAGTGTACTCTGTGACAGAGAAGGTCTTCCCGCCGTACACCTTCTCCCGGATGAAGGGGAGGCCTATGGCGCTCTGCCGGGTGTGGTGGGTGATGGTGTAGGACACCAGACCGATCCCGCACTCCCTGGCGATCTGCTCCATGATCTGAGTCTTGCCGATGCCCGGTGGACCCATGAGAAGGATGGGCCTCTGGCGGACGGCAGGGATCATGTACTCCCCGTAGGCGTCCTTTTCCAGATAGGCCTCTATGGAGTCCTTGATTTCCTGTTTGGCTCGTTTTATATCCATGCTGTATCTCCTTTTTCCTCCGGTTCTCTCCCGGACATATTCTCAATCTCCTCTTTCTCCAGCACCAGCTTGATGGCCCAGGGCGGCACCTCCCTGTCCTCATAGTCCTCCTCCAGGAAGACAAAGGCTGTCTCGTAGGGCGGCATCTTTGACGGGTAACCCCCCTGCCCGTCAGTGAAATAGATGAGCCCCTTCAGCTGATGGAACTCCTTTTTCTCAAGGAGTCCGTTCACGTAGTCGAAGGCGGGCCGGAAGTCGGTTCCTCCCTCGCCCCGCAGCTCCAGCTCATCCATGTACTCCTTCAGCTCTTCCCGGCTGGTGATCTTCCGGTCCGACTGGACCTGGTCGTCGCACTGGATGATGTGGATATTCACCCTGTGAAAATAGCTGTCCTGTTCGCTTAAGACCCCGTAGGTCTCCTCCAGGAATTTTTTCACCAGCTCCCCGGAGCAGGACATGGAGGTGTCGACCACAATGACAAACTCTTCGATCTTCTTCGTCTCCTTCCACTCCTGAGGCTCGATGAGAGGCATATTCCCATAGAGGGACAGGCCGTAGCTGTAGAACACGTAGTCAAAGGAGTCCTGGTCCACAGACACCTCCTCCTTCAGAACCGCGAATTTCTTAAGGAACTCCCGGTAGTTGTAACGCTCTCTGTTCTCCACCTTCACCTGGCCCAGAAGATCCCCCGCCGCCGATGCCGCCTCCTTTGAGAAGGTCTCCAGCTCTGTCTGTGTCCTCTCGCTCTGGTTCTGCCACCGGTTCTCGATCTCCTGCTTTCTCTCCCGGTCGTCATCCGCAGGCCAGTACTTGTGGCTGTCCGTGAAAAACTCCCGCTCCAGCTCCCCCAGCTTTCGCTCCGGCAGATCCCATCTCTCCAGGCAGCCGTAGATCTTCTCCGCCGTCAGCACCTTCATCTCTTCTCTCAGCTTCCGGTAGGTCTCCTGCCGCAGCCAGGATTTCCCCCGCCTCACGGTCCGTATATACATACTGTCCGTGATGGACTCAGCCGCTATATCGCAGGCCAGATCCCAGAGCCGCCGGTCCCGCCCCTCTCTCCGGATAAGATGGCGGAACAGGCAGTGGAGCACCATGTGCAGGTACAGCCGGCACATGTCCACCTGGCTCTCCCGGTAGATGCCTCCTATCCGCCCCGGATGATAGTAGATAGCAAAGCCGTCTGTGGCCGCCGGCTCCGCCGTCAGATCCATCACATAGGAAAAGCCGGAGAGAGCCACATCCAGGAACCGCATGCTCAGATACAGCTCGTTTCTTACAAGGATCAGTATATCCCTGCCGATACCGGCAAGCTGTTCACCTGCAGTCTGCTGTTTTTCCCTCTGGTCTGTCATAGCTCAAACACCTTTTTCTTCCCCGGAAACAGCCGTCTTCTCTCATCCATGAGAAAGCCCAGCATCTCCGCCTCCTTTTTCTTTGCAGCCGCGTCAACGGCCGCCTCCAGCGCCTCCCGGTCCCAATAGCCGGCCTCCCCGAAAAATCGAAGCATGTGCAGATCCCCCTGTTCCACGTAGACTTTGCCTGCGCAGGACATGTGGTCTCTCAGATAGGCCTCGTATCTCTTCCTGGCCTCCTCCGCCAGCCTGTAGGGCCAGCACAGCCTCAGAGCCGCCAGCTGCAGGGCGTCCTCCCGGCTCTCCTCGGCCACGGCTCTGGGAAAGAGCCGGTCGTACTCCGCGAAATTCAGCTCCCGGTCATAAAAGCACTGGCGATAGTCCCCGCCGGATCCGTGGTAGTGAGTCTCCACGATCCGGGCCGGAGTGTTCTCCACCGCCTCCTCGTAGTGCTCGGGGAAGAGGAGCCTGGCCTCCTCCTCCCTTCCGTCCGCCCGGTGATAGACAAGGGTCACACAGAGGGCGTACCGCAGCTCATCCACAAGGAATTTCAGGGAGGACTTCTCTCCCCTGTAGTGGTCAATGCGTATCTTACGCAGGGCGCAGCCATTGAAGGCCCCCGATCCCACGTCCATCAGAGCGTCCGAGAAGGACAGGCTGCGCAGCCCAAAGCACCTGTAAAAGCTGTAGTTTCCAATTTTCTCCATATGGGGCGGCAGCTCGATCCGCACAGCCCTGGTCCTGGCAAAGGCGTAGGGAGCCGCCCACCGGACCGGCTCCCCCTCTATCTCATCTGGTATGCGGACCTCCTCTGTGTCCGCCGCCTGCTCCAGCAGGATTCCCTCCGGCTCCCGCCTGTAGCGGGCTCCCTCCAGAGTGAACGCTCCTGCCTCTTCCTTTCTGTTTATCTCCATCATTGTTCGCTCTTCTGCTCGTTCTGGCCTTTCTGTTCTCTCTGCTCCCGGATCTGCTTCTGGACCGCCTCGTGCTCCCGCACCAGCTCATCGTGAAGCTCCACGGAGCTCCAGTTCATGTTAGTGGGAGTCAGGGCCGCCTTCAGTGCAATCTGGATCCCCTCCTTGCGGAAGTAGGCCAGCATCTGGTTCATCTGGGCGTCCGTGAGATTGCAGATGACCAGCATCTCCTCCTCAAAGCCCTCTCCCTCATAGACCTCCTCCGTCCGCTCTATCCGGGTCACGCCGGACAGGGCGCCGATGGTCTGCAGGTAATCCTCCTTCGCCACGCTGCGGATCTTGATGCCCATGAGCACGAAGATAAATTTTACTTTATCTGTTCTCGCTTTATCTGTAAAATTGTACAACAATACACTTCCTCTTGCTGCCATGCTCTTTTGTCTCTCCTTTCAAGCAATACCTCGGGATACACTCTATATCATGTGTGCTCCCTCTTAACAGTATAGCAGATGTGGTAGTGTATGGCCAGTGTTGTTTTAGTCAGACATTCTGTCAGACATTTCTCCAGAAAATTATGTGAATTCCATTGTCCCTTTTTCAATTTATGTTATACTCTCTTTTACGGAGCAGACGTGTTGCAGGGTGGCTGGCCTCTATCTCTACTACATAGGATGGAGGTGATGCAGATGGATAAGAAACCGTTTGATTTTAAAGATCTGATGGCTTTTGGAATGTTCATTCTGGCATTACTGACATTCGTTTTTACGTTTATCAGATAATGTCCTAAGCGCAGAAGAACCACCCCGTAAACTTTGGCGAGTGTAAAGGGTGGTCTTCTGTACTTCCTTATATAACCAGCCAGCCACCTTGGTGGACGGCTGCTCCTATTTCATTTTCACTATAGCATGTTCTCTGAAAATTTTCAACCTGCTACTATTCTCAAGCCCAGTACTTTTCCATGCACTCCCGGACCTTCTCCTGAGAAACCGTAAACTTTTCGCCCACCTTCTTCTCCGTCACTTCCCTTGTCTGGCCCAGCTCCCGGCAGGTCTCCACAAGCGCCCTTATGCCCGTCTGGAGCCCCTGCTCCATTCCGCTGTCAACGCCCGACTGGTACAGATCCTCCAATGCCTTGCACATGTTCACTGTCCCCTCCTTTCTGTCCTTTTCCTCTCTCATGCTTTCCATCACGCCTCCTGCATGCAGCATCTCTCTTACCGCGCGGTAGGTATCCGCGTCTACATTCTGAAAATACTCTCTGTGCCTGTCCACATACTTTTGAAGTTCTCCCATATCTCCCCTATATTTTAGCATACCGAAGACAAGCTGTAAATCGCTGGTAAACCTTTCAGGCTCCCGTATGTTTCCCACATCCACCAGATTGATGCGGTAATCCGGCACATAGCTTTCCAGCATTTTCCGCACCCGCTCCTCCTGTCCGCCGGGGAACATGCCGTAGAGATCTCTGCTTCCGTCCCACTCATCCTCCCCGCAGTAGAGCACAAGCGTGATAACAGGGCAGATTCTGTCCTCCCTTCGCAGGCCGGAGAGGAACTCCTCCCCGGTTATTTTCCCTGCTCCCTCTTTTCGTCTGTTGCTCTCGCCGATCCCGCGGATCTGCTCCGTGTAGGAGAGGCTGTCGTAGAGCATATTGCGGACAGGCATAGCGTAGTGGACGCTGGACTGGCTCTCACAGGCCAGCATGGCCAAATAAGGGCCCTTCTTCCACTGCATGACAATATCCCGGTACCTCTGCACCTGCCTCTCCTTCTTCTCCTGATCCGGCACCAGGATATCCGACTCTCCTCTTGCCTCCTCCAGATCCTCCGGCCGGACAACCTGCTCTCCGTCAAAGACCACTCCGTTGAACAGATCCGCAAATCTGCCCCTGTCCCTCATCCAGTGATTGACAGCCGTACTGCTCTTCCCCATAGGCGTACCTCCTCTTTCGTTTTTCCTTACATCAAATGGAACCTGCGGCAGATCCTGCCAGAAAATCCCGAAACATATCCGTCCTGCAGACAGTCGGATAAAAGTGACCAGGCAGACAAGAAAAAATCTGCCTGTTGTAAATGTAAAATGACTATACCACCTCCGGCTTCCGAAGTCAATATGTAAATTAAAAACCATGGATTTTAAACGGCAGCCCCCATACAGCCAAAAAACAGCCTGCGCCGGGACACGCTTCCCGGGCACAGGCTGTCAGCCTCTCATGTCTATTCGTCTTCCGTGTAAACTCTCTCAATGTGCATGGCCAGATAGCCGATCTCCGTGTCGGACAGAGTCTTTCCCAGATGCTTCCCAAGGTGGGCGCACACCGTCTCTGCAATCCGGTAGGAGCCGGGAAACTCCCTGCTGATATACTGGTTCATGTTCAGCTTCAGCTCCTCCCCGGTGACCGCCCGGGCCGCCATATACCTGATGTGGTTCATGAGCCGGTTGTAGGAGAGAGTCTGTACCGCGATCCTTTTCCCCGCGTCTTCCTCGATCATGGTGATGCACTCCCGCACAGCCGCAGCGATCTGCATGGCGCTTGACACCTTCTCCCCGGCGGTGGCCGCATGGACGTGGAGGGCCACGTAGCCGATCTCATCGTCCGGCACCTCCAGCCCTTCCTCCTCCATAAGGAGCCTGCGGACCAGGGAGGCCGCCTTGAACTCCTTGTAGAAGAGCACCTGGATATCCTGGGTCAGCAGATTGGCAATGACCTCGCCCCGCCGCATCCGGCTCACCGCAAAGGCAATGTGGTCCGCCATGGGAAACAGCACGCCCCGGTCCACGTGAGCGAACTCCTTCGCCGCCTCATTGAGGACAGCGTCCGCCATCTCCAGATATCTGGGATCGATCTCCTTGAAAAGGTCCTTTGCCTTTCCTCTCTCTGACACAGACTGCAGAGAATAGACCACGCTGTCCGGCGCGGGCTCGATCCTCTCGCTGACCTTTTTGCCAAAGCCGATCCCCTTCCCCATGATCAGATATTCCTGGCTGGCACCGTCCAGCACCAGCACAGCGTTGTGATTTAACGCTTTTATCACACGATACATACTCTCTTTCCTCTCCCGCGGAACATGTTCCTACTCGTAAATATCAATCGCAAACAGATCCTCGCCTGCCCGGATTTCCCCTTCCCCGAGGAGGCGGATCTTCTGGTTGTCCTCCAGGGCTGTGCAGAGGATGGGAGACACCAGGGAGGGGGCATGGCTCTTCACATAGTCGATGTCCACCCTCATGATGGGCTCTCCCTTTTTCACCTTTCCTTCCTCCTTCAGGATCTCAAAGCCCTCTCCGTTCAGCCCCACTGTGTCAATGCCGATGTGGAGGAGCATCTCAACGCCCTCCTCTGTCTGGAAGCCCACCGCATGCTTTGTGGGGAACACGAAGCAGATCTCGCCGTCCGCCGGGGCGCAGATGGTCGCTGACGTGGGCTCCACGACCGCTCCGTCCCCCATCATCCTTCCGGCAAATCCCTCGTCCGGCGCTGTGGACAGGTCCGCCGCGACGCCGTCCGCCGGGCTCCCGATGATGATGCTCTTTACAGGCTTTCTCTCTTTTTCCTCTTTGGCCGGCGCCGCTCCGGCGTCCGCTCTGTCCGCTCCAGCAGCGTTCTCCTGCCCCCTGCTCCCCGGCTGTGCCGGCTCCTTTTCAGCGGGCTGTACTTCCTCCTCCGGCGCCGTCTCCAGATAATCCTCCAGGTTGGACTTGATGACCGTCACCTTGGGGCCGTAAATGACCTGCACGCCGTTCCCCTTGTGAACCACGCCAGATGCCCCGGTGGACTTCAGAAGGGCGTCGTCCACAAGCTCTGCCCTGAACACGGTACAGCGCAGCCTTGTGGCGCAGCAGTCCACGTCGGAGATGTTTTTCTTTCCCCCAAGTCCCCGGCAGATCATGGCAGACACCTGATCCTCAGGCTCTGCGTCCCCGCCGCCCTGCCGGGCTTTTCTCTCGTTTACATCCTGGCGGGTGTAGAGCTTGACCTCCTCGCTGTCATCTCTTCCCGGCGTCTTGTAGTCGAATTTTTTGATCATAAATGAGAACACAAAGTAGTACACCACAAAGTAGCCGATACCCACAATGACGATCCAGATCCAGTTGGTCTTCTCATTTCCCTGGAGCACGCCAAAGAGGAACATGTCGATCAGGCCGCCGGAGAAGGTCATGCCCACGCCCACATTGAAAATGTGCATCAGCATGTAGGCCAGCCCGGCAAACACACAGTGTACCGTATACATCAGAGGCGCCACAAAGAGGAAGGTAAATTCCAGCGGCTCCGTGATGCCTGTGATCATGGATGTGAGGGCCGCTGAGAGGAGAAGACCGGCCACAGCCTTTTTCTTCTCCGGCTTTGCCGTCCTGTACATAGCCAGCGCGGCCCCCGGAAGCCCGAAGATCATGAGGGGGAATTTCCCGGACATGAAGCGCGTGGCGGACACGGCAAAATGCTCTGTGGACGGGTCAGCAAGCTGGGCGAAGAAGATATTCTGGGCTCCCTCCACCATCTGGCCTGCCACTTCCATGGTTCCGCCCACGCCTGTCTGCCAGAAGGGAAGATAAAACACGTGGTGAAGTCCAAAGGGGATCAGGGCTCTCTCCAGGAGGCCGTACACCCAGGTTCCCGCGTAGCCGGAGTTCAGCACAAGGTCGCCCACACTGTAGATGCCGGTCTGGATCACAGGCCATATGTAGAACATGGCAATGCCCACGCCGGTGTACACCAGGGCGCTGATGATGGGCACAAACCTTGTCCCACCGAAGAAGGACAGCACCTGGGGCAGCTCGATCTTGTAAAACCGATTGTGGAGAGCCGCCACCCCGAGGCCCACGATGATGCCGCCGAAGACGCCCATCTGCAGGGAGGTGATGCCAAGCACAGATGTGGTGGCGCCGTCCAGCATGTTCCCTGTTCCGCCGTAGATGTCGATCATGGCGCTGATGGAGGCGTGCATGATAAAGAAGGCGATCACCGCCGCCAGGGCTGCCACCTCCTTCTCCTTTTTCGCCATGCCGATGGCCACGCCCATGGCAAACACAAGGGGCAGGTTGTTGAACACCACATTGCCGGCAGCGCTCATGACCGTGAACACCGCGTTCAGGATCGTCCCCGATCCCATGATGCCTGTCAGGCCGTAGGCGCTGAGCATGGTCTCGTTGGTAAAGGATGAACCGATACCGAGCAGAAGTCCGGCCACAGGCAGGATTGCGATGGGAAGCATAAAGGATCTTCCCACTCTCTGAAGAACACCAAAAATTTTGTCTTTCATTTCTCTTTCTCCTTTTCTTTTGAGGAGATGTCTCTGTGTGTCCCTGCCCTGGCTTTCTGATGGAGCTCCGGTCTCCGGAGCTCCCGCGCCGGGCGCGGCCGCCCGGAGGCGGCTTCCTTGTACGCCCGTGCGCATCCTACGGTGGCTTTTTATTTTATGAGAGTCGCACGGACTCACATAAAATAAAAAGGCATTAACCCACATAAACACTCCTGTCATTTATGTATAGTTAATGCCTGCTTCCCAGTTACATACTATGCTTAAACTTTACCCTGTTTTTCTCTGTATGTCAAGATTTTTTTCGCAGATCCCGTATTTCCTGCCAACGGGTCACACTGCATCCGCGCCGGCGCTACATGTACTTTCTCACGATGGCCTGCATGGTGTGCCACTTCTGCTCCATGTCCTCCACCAGCTTGAACTGCGTCCTGCACCGGTCCAGATTGTGGTCCTTTCTGTGGATCTTGAAGTAGGTGTCTCCCTGGAGATAATCTGTCAGGAAGCGCATGCCGCACTCGTAGGTCATGGTCTTGGCTCCCATGGGCAGCTCCAGGATCTCCCTCTCTGTCAGCTTGCCGCCGCAGCCCTCGATAAATCCTCTGGCGTAGATGTCAAACAGATCCATGCTGCAGGACACAAGGCTTAAGTCCCTCTCGTCCTCGGCAGCAGTGCTGGCTCCAAAGCGGATGGAGTCGCCGAAATCGTTCATGGCGAGTCCCGGCATCACAGTGTCCAGGTCGATGACACAGATACCCTTTCCTGTCTTGTCATCGATCATGATGTTGTTCAGCTTTGTGTCATTGTGTGTGACGCGCAGGGGCAGCTCGCCCTTCTCCTGCATCTCGCTGAAGTAGTTGGCAATGGATTTCTCCCTGGCCCGGACGAACTCGATTTCCTTCTTCACGGCTGCGGCACGGCCCATCACGTCCTCCTTCACCGCCTGCTCAAACACGGCAAAGCGTGCTCTCGTATCGTGGAAGCCCTCAATGGTCTCATGGAGTGTCTCCGCCGGGAAATCCGCCAGCAGGCGCTGGAAGTTCCCAAAAGCCACGGCGCTCTCGTAGAAGTCCGCCGGCTTCTCCACCTTGTCATAGCTGGTAGCGCCTGTGATAAACTTGTAGGACCTCCAGTAATTTCCCTCTGTGTCCTCGTAGTAGGGCTTTCCGTCCTTTGCAGGGATCACATTCAGCGTCTCTCTCTCCGGGTCTCCCCCATTCTCCGCGATCCTCTCCTTCAGGTAGGATGTAACATTCATGATGTTCTCCATCAGCTCCACCGGCTTCCCAAACACCTCGTTGTTCATCCGCTGGAGAATGACCTTCAGCCTTCCCATCTCCCCGATCTCATAGGAGAGCAGAAATGTGTCGTTAATATGTCCGCTGCCGTAGGGTCTGCAGTCTGTCAGCCTTCCCTCAAACCGGAAATTCTCAATCGCCTCGTGAATTTTTTCCTGTGTCAGTTCCTTCATATTCTTGTTCCCTCCTGGAATTATAGGTTCTTCTCGCTCTTTCTGGGACAATTGTAATATAAAGAAATCCGGAAATCTTTGTCTGATATTTTCCTTATTTTGCATTATCTGCACAGGATGGGCGATGGGCGCTCCCGGCTCAAGCCGTCTTCTGTTACTCGTTGGGCTTCTGGTAAAACTTTCCCGCCACCTGCTCTGTCTTCATGAGATTGACAAAGGCGTGGGGATCTGCCTCCTTGATGGCCCGTATCACTTTCTTGCTCTCCGCGCTGGATACGACCGAGTACACGATCTTCCTCTCCCTGTCCTCGTAGGCTCCCTGCCCCTCGATGATGGTGGCGCCGTGGTGAGTCGTCCCGGCTATGGCGTCATAGACCTCCTCCGCCCTGTTGGTTACTGCAAACACTGTCTCCTGCTGATATTTCTTGTAGAGCATATGCAGCACCTGGGTGGAGGTGTACTGGAAAATGATAGAGTACAGCGCCTTGTCCCAGCCGAACAGGAGACCGGCAACCGCCAGGATCAGCACATTCAGCCCCAGCACTACGTTCCAGGAGTCTATCCCCTTCTTCTCCGACAGATAGATGGCGATAAAATCCGTTCCCCCGGTGGTGGCGTTCATATGAAGGCACAGGCTGATGACAAAGCCGTTAATAAGTCCCCCGAAAATACTGATAAGCAGCGTGTCGTAGGTGATCGCATAGCCCGGCAGCATATCGGTCAGCACACTGGTAAGCACGATCATCAGGCAGGAGTAGAGCGTAAATTTCCTTCCAATATAGCGGAAGCCGATATAGACCGGCACCGCGTTCAGCGCCACGTTGACTACCGTGTAGGGGATGGTCACATGGAAAAACATGTCCCCGGCCCTCTGGATGAGGAGAGCCAGACCTGTGGCCCCGCCCGGATAGAGTCCTCCGGTCCGGACAAAGGATTTAATGTTCAGGGCCATGATGACCGCTGCAATGCAGATTACTATGATCCTCTTTATATCTTTTTTTGGTTCAAATTTCATACGATCTCCCCCTTGCAGACTCTCCCGCTATTTGCTCTTTCCGTGGGAGTGGACGTAGGCTGTCAGAGCGCCCACGATCTCCTCCATGGAGCGCGCTGTCTCCGGATCGGAGCAGGGGATCCGCCCTGCGATCCGGCGCACGTAGTCCCGCTCCTCCACAATATCCAGGCTCTCCCGGAAATTGAGGTCGTAAAAATAGGCCAGGTAGGACACCCAGAAATCCATCAGCGTCACCCGGTCCGAGGAGAGAATAGACTTCCCCGCCATCACCTCCGCCTTCACCTTCGGCGAAATCTTCTGAGCTCCGATCTCCTCCGCCGTGCCCCCCGCAAAGGTCTCCAGCGGGTCCTCCAGCTTCACCCGGCAGTTGTCCAGCTTGTCCGCATCCCGGATGAGCCTGGCGTGGAGGAGGGTGCGGGGATCTTCCACCCCTTCCAGCCTGTAGTCGCTGTGCTTTGCTATGGCCGTCCGGATGATGCCGTCCCAGGTGTCCTCGGGGAGAAAGTCCCGTATCATCCCCTCCCCAAAGAGAAGCTCCACCCCGTAGGCGGCGTGGTCCATAGTCTCCGGCAGAAAGCTGTCAAACCTCCTGAGCTGCTCAAACCTTCCGATGTCGTGAAGCAGGGCGATGATCCAGGCCAGCTGCGTGTCCTCCTCCCCCAGACGCATCCGCTTTGCCAGAGCCGTGCTCTGGGCCACCACGCCGTAGGTGTGAGTAATCTTCAGCCTCACCTTTCCGTCCTTCCGGTCATATCCGTTCAGATACTGCTCAAAGACCTCCCTGGCCCGGCTGTAATCAATCCCCATCCTGTTCTCCATTCTTCTCCCCAAACTTCTCCTTGTAGCTGTCAATGGCTCTCTCAATGATCTCCACGGCCTCCATAGGGCCGCCAAAGGAGCTCACCTCTGTCTCCTTTCCCTCCAGGCTCTTGTAGATGGAGAAGAAATGCTTCAGCTCCTCGAAAATATGCTTGGGCAGCTCCTTGATATCCGTGTAGCCCATGTAGGTGGGGTCGCCGTAGGGGATGGCGATAATCTTGTCGTCTCCCATGCCCCCGTCCTCCATGCTCATGACACCGATGGGGTAGCACCGCACCAGTGTCATGGGGACAATGGCCTCCGAGCAGAGCACCAGGACATCCAGGGGATCCTTGTCGTCCCCGTATGTCCGGGGGATAAAGCCATAGTTCATGGGATAGTGAGTGGCTGTGAAAAGCACCCGATCCAGCATGAGCATGCCTGTCTCCTTGTCCATCTCATACTTCATGTTGCTCCCCTTCTGAATCTCGATCACTGCCATAAAATCCGTAGGGAAAATCCTCTCCTCACCGATATCGTGCCAGATGTTCATAATACCGCTCCTTCCTCGTTCCGGGACGCCAAAAATCTCGCCTGCGCCCCTGCGTTTTTCTGCCTATTATTTTACCTCCTTTGACAGGGCAAATCAACGAAAAGCCAGCCATTTCCTTGAAATCCGGCGGAAATTGCGCTATACTCTTGTGTGGAATTGTTAAACGTTTATTATTTAAGGAGTTTATATGGACGACAGGCTGCAGGAACAATTTTTTTCTTCTATGATGTGTTTTAAAAAGCTGGAAGCTGCCTTTTCTCTGGAATGTGAGATGCAGATGAATGAGATGGCGATCCTCCGGGATATCCTGGGAGGCTGCAGCGTCAGCGGCAGCTCCTGCACGAACCTGAACGTGCCCAAGATGCAGGAGCGCCTCCGCATCTCCAAGCCGGCCGTCTCCTATATACTGAACACCCTGGAAAAGAAAAACTACATTGTCCGGGAGATCGACGCAAAGGACCGCCGGAAGATCTCCATCAGCGCCACCCCTGAGGGAGAGGAGGCAGCCCGCCGATCCATGGAAAAATGCGACCAGGCCTGGGAGGAGCTCCTCCGGGAATTTGGCGAGGATAATATGCGCCAGCTTGTAGAGCTTCTCACCTCCCTCAATGAGCTCTCCTGCTGCCTGGGACAAAAGGACAAAAAATAAGGACAGCCTGCCGGCTGTCCTTATTTTTTATGCTGTCTTTTACGACAGATCACCCTAAATCCAGGGCCGTTTCCCTCTCCCGATCCTACTCCTTCCCGGAGACAGTCAGGCAAAGCTCGCCTTCCTTGGCGTCCACAACGATGACCTCGTCTGTATCAAAATCCTCCTCAAGCAGCTTATCCGCCACCTTGTTCTGCAGGGCGGACTGGATCGCCCGGCGCAGCGGCCTTGCCCCGTACACCGGGTCAAAGCCCACCTGTGCCAGAACGTCCACAGCCTGCTCCGTTATCTGTAAGTGAACGCCCTGTCCCTCCAGTCTCCTTGCAAACTGCTCTGTCATGTGGCCGGCAATCTGGCGCACATCCTTCTCCTCCAGCTCGTGGAACACGATGATCTCGTCCAGACGGTTCAGGAACTCCGGCTGGAAGGTGCGCTTTACCTCCTCCATGACACGGCTTCTGATGTTCTCATCCCGCTGGGATCTTTCATCCTTATCAGACTGCACAAAGCCAAGGGACTTCTTTCCGAGAATGTCTCTCGCACCTACATTGGAGGTGAGGACGATGACCGTGTTCTTAAAGCTCACGGTCCGCCCCTGGGAGTCTGTCAGACGGCCGTCGTCCAGTATCTGCAGGAGGGCGTTCCACACATCCGGGTGGGCCTTCTCGATCTCGTCAAAGAGGACAATGCTGTAGGGGTGCTTTCTCACCTGCTCGGTCAGCTGGCCTCCCTCGTCGTGGCCCACATAGCCCGGCGGAGACCCTATCAGCTTGGAGACGGTGTAGGACTCCATGTACTCAGACATGTCCAGGCGGATCATGGCGTTCTCATCCTGGAACATGGCCTGGGCCAGCGCCCGGCACAGCTCCGTCTTCCCCACGCCGGTGGGGCCCAGGAACAGGAAGGAGCCCATGGGCCTGCCGGGGTCCGCCACTCCTGTGCGTCCCCGCCGGATGGCCTGAGCCACCGCCCGGACAGCCTCGTCCTGTCCCACCACCCTCTGATGGAGGACGGCCTCCAGGGAGCGGAGCCGCTCCTTCTCATCCATGGTCAGCATGGTCACCGGTATGCCCGTCCAGGCGGCCACGACCGCCGCGATATCCTGGGCGTCCACCGCCTTTTTCTGGGATTTCTGCCACGTCTCCTGGCGCTCTCTCAGGATGCGCTCCAGCTCATTCTGCCGGTCCCGGAGCACTGCCGCGCGCTCGTAGGCCTGGGCCTGGGCCGCCGCCTTCTTCTCCTTCCGGGTGGCGGCTATCTGGTCGTCCAGCTCCTGCAGCTCCCGCGGCTCCGTCATGCTCCGGGTGCGTATCCGGGAGGCCGCCTCGTCCAGCAGGTCAATGGCCTTGTCCGGCAGGAAACGATCCTGGATGTACCTGGCGGAAAGCTGGGCCGCCGCCCGCACCGCCTCGTCCGTGATAGTGAGGCCGTGGAAGTCCTCGTACCGCTTCTTCAGCCCCTCCAGTATCTCCACCGTGTCCTCGACATCCGGCTCCTCCACAGAGACAGGCTGGAACCGCCGCTCCAGGGCCGCGTCCTTCTCTATATGCTGCCTGTACTCATTTCCCGTAGTGGCGCCAATAATCTGCAGGTCGCCCCGGGCCAGGACAGGCTTTAAGATGTTGGCTGCGTCCATGGCCTCGCTGGTGCCTGCCCCGGCTCCCATGATGGTGTGAAGCTCGTCGATAAAGAGGATAATGTCCTCATCCTCCTGGGCCTCCCCCAGGAAGGCCTTCATCCTCTCCTCAAAATCGCCCCGGAACCGGGTGCCGGATATCATCCCCACCAGATCCACGGCAATAATTTTCTTGTGCTTCAGGTTGAGAGGGATACGCCCGCTGGCAATGCGCTGGGCAAGCCCCTCCACCACGGCGGTCTTCCCAACTCCCGGGTCCCCGATGAGAACCGGATTGTTCTTGGTTCTGCGGGAGAGCACCTGCACCAGGCGCTCCACCACATCGTCCCGGCCGATGACCGGGTCAAACTGCCCTTCTTCCGCTTTCCGGGTCATGTCCGAGCCGTACTTCTCCAGGTAGGACTCGCCCTCTTCTTCCTCCTCCTGGGTGTGGACCGTCTCCTCCTCGGCGGCGTACTCCTCTTCCCCAACGGGGAGCTCCTTTTTCATCTCCTCCGTATTGACGCCCAGAGACCAGAGAAGCTGCACAGCCGCACACTCCCCTGTGGACAGGATGCCCGCCAGGATATCCTCCGGCCCCGTCTTCTCGTGACCCCGGGCCTTTGCCGCGGTCTGGGCCTGGCCCAGGACCTCGTCCGCCTCGCCGGAGATCTGGATAGCCCGGGCCTTAATGCCCGCGGCGCTCCCGTCATATCTTCGTATGTACTCCTCCACCAGCTTGTCGTCCAGGCCGTACTGCTTCAGCAGGCGGGCAGATCTTCCTCCTTCTTTGGCGAGAGCCCAGAGAAGATGCTCACTGCCCAGGTAACCGTGCCCCATCCGGGCCGCGAATTTGAGCGCGTTCTGAAAAATCTGCAGTCCGCTCTGACTGTACACCTCCAGATTAACCTTCATGAGAGCACACCTCCTTCTCCATGGTGGCAATGTCGTCCCGCAGGCGGGCGGCCTCCTCGTAGTTCTCCTTCTTTGCCGCCTCCTGGAGACGGACTTTAAGTACCGCAAGCTGCCGCTTACGCTTCAGATCCTCCTCCGCCTGATCCGGGAAAGCCCTCTCTCCCAGCCTTCTCGGCTCCGGCCTGCCGGGCCACCAGCCCGCGTAGTTGCGGAAGGCCTCCGCCTGTCCGGCGGCCACAGCCTGCTGCCACATCCTCTGCAGACAGCCCTCGCACACAGGGATCTGGTACAGAGCGCCCATATAGTTGGTATAAAAGATTTTATCCGCTTCATTTGTATTACAAAACTGACATTTCATATCAAAGTTCACCTCTTTGTCTCTCTGTCTGAAATCTATATATTTAAAAAACTTAATAGTTAAGTTTTTAATAATATAATCCAAAACTATAGAAGCGTCAATATTTTTGAGGTTTTTTATACTTTTTTAAGATTTATCGAAGGCCTCTTTTTTGCATATTATATAGAAGGGCCCCCGGCAAAGCCCTATTGACAAATCCTTTCACAGGGGAGTAGTCTTTTTATTGTCTGATACCAGGAGGAAAAAATTATGAAACATTCTATACTGTCCAAAAACATTCTGCTTCTTTTAATATCCGGCTTTTTTTATTTCGCAAGCCCCATGCTGGTGACACCCCTCATCACCGGCTTCTCCGAAAGCCTGGGGGCCAGCGCGGCCTTTATGGGCATGGTGGGCGGCATGATGAACCTTTGCTCCCTGTTCTGCCGCCCCGCCGTGGGGAGCTTTATTGACAGGATCAGCAAGTACCGCCTGTCCATGGCAGGTCTCCTGCTCATGACCGCCGCCTCCGTGGGCTACCTGCTCTCTGTCAGCCCCTTTATGGTCCTCTTTTTCCGAATTGTAAACGGCATCGGCTTTGCCCTCTGCTCCAGCTCTATGTCCACCTGGTTTTCCCTTCTCCTGCCCCCGGACAGGATCGGCTCCGGCATGGGCATCTACGGCATGATGAACGCCCTGGCTATGGCTGTGGCTCCCTCCATCGGCGTGGTCCTCTACCAGACGGTTGGCTACCGCGTCTCCTTTGTCATAGCCGCCATCTTCACCGGCCTCTCCCTCATCCTGATCCAGTTTGTGGCAGATAAAGGGGAGCCTATCCCCCGCCCCGCCTCCTCCAAAGCCGGAAAAAGCGGGAACAAAGAGACAGACTCCCGAAAAACGCCGCGGATCGTGGAGCCAAAGGTACTCCCCATCGCACTCATTATTATGCTGTTTGCCATCCCCTACTGCGCCACACAGTCCTTTATCGTGCGGTACACGGAGACCCGAAGCCTGGCTGTCACTGTCAGCCTGTTCTTCCCCATCTACGCGGCGGCCCTGCTGATCCTGCGGCTCACCATGCGGAACCTGTTTGACAGGCTGCGCTTTCCCGTCTTCTTTACCGGCAGCTCCATATGCGCCTTCCTGGCCATCCTCCTGCTGGCGCTGATGAGAAGCAATCTGCCCATGTGCGCCGCGGCCGTCCTGATGGCGGGAGGCTACGGCATCATGAGCTCCGTCTGCCAGTCCCGGGCCATCGTGATGGCGGGCCGGGAGCACGCCGGCCTTGGCAACAGCACCTACTATATCGGCCTGGACCTGGGCATGACCCTTGGCCCCATGCTGGGCGGGATTCTCTACGGCAGCGTGGATGTGCGGCTCTTCTATCCGTTTCTTCTCCTCTGCGTTCCGGCGGCTGTCCTGGTCTTCCTCCTGAACCGGCGTACCCTGGCCTGAGCGCTTTGCGGGCCGCTTACCGGGTCACTTCGTTGATGCAGGAAATGGCGTTCAGCGTGCGTGGAAAGCCGATAAAGGGCAGGCACTGGGTCACGGCATCAATGAGCATCTCCCGGGTGTTGCCCACGCTGATGTTGGCCCCTGCGTGGGATTTGGCCTGGGGCTCACAGCCGCCCAGGCAGCAGATGGCGCAGAAGGTGATAAGCTCCCGCATTTTCAGATCCAGGGTACCCCTTGTGTAGAAATCGCCAAAGCAGTAGGCGGAGAGATAGTCCTGGATATGCTTCAGCTCCTCCGGTGCGGCGTCGCGCATCTTGTTGATGTTGTCCGCGCCGAAGATTTCCTGCTGCACAGCCAGCCCTTTCTCAAAGCGGGTCTCCTCCGTCACCGTCCCCTGCTTCCTGCAGGGCTCTTTTATGCCCGCTGCCTGAAAGGCCTTGTTGACCTCTTTCAGGGCAGCCCACACCCGCTCCATGCCGATATATGGCGTGCACTGGTAGAGTGTCTCCTTGATCTCCTCCGGAGTGGCCCCGGCTCCCAGGGCAGCCTCCGTGTAGGCGGCCATATTGTCCAGCGTCTGGCAGGTGGTCAGGGCAGTCAGCGTGACAAGGGCCCTCTGCCTGTCTGTGAGGCATCCGCGGCTCAGTACATCCCCGCAGAGAAATCCTCTGGCAATATCGGTAAATTCCGGATCCATAGCTCCCTCAAAGGCAGCTCCCTTAAACCATTTCTCATTGTTCTTTTCTGTTCTATCTGTGCGTTCCATCTTTGCAGGACTCCTTTCTTTTTCTCTCGATACCTATATTGTAAATCCGTCTCCTTGCCAGTGTCTAATACTTTTCCTGTATTCTTTTCTATGCCCGGGCGGCATTCCCCCGGGAGAAGCGGGCCTTGGCAGTTTGATAGCTTGCTTGTCATTGCAGGGAAAAGGAAATATCAGAAATATCAGATCACGGTGAGATAAAATTACTGCCGTACACAAACACGCGTGAATGTGTTACACTTTTATCTGTAAGAAAATTCACGCAAAAGGAGAGATGAACCATGAGAGTACGTATGGCAGAAGAAAAAGACATAGAGAGGATCCACAGCCTGCTGGCCCAGGTGGCTATGGTCCACCACAAGGGACGGCCGGACCTTTTTAAATACGGAAAAAGCAAGTACACGGATGAGGAGCTGAAGGAGATCTTAAAGGATGAAAACCGCCCCATACTGGCCGCCGTGGACGACAACGACTGTCTCCAGGGCTACGCCTTCTGCATTTTCCAGCAATACAAGGACAACAATATCATGACCGATATCAAGACGCTCTACATTGACGACCTCTGCGTGGAGGAGACCCGGCGGGGAGAGCATATAGGAAAGACGCTCTACAATGCGGCCCTCGACTTTGCCAGGGAGCACGGCTGCTACAACGTGACCCTGAACGTCTGGAGCTGCAATGAGAGCGCCATGAAATTCTACCGTTCCTGCGGCCTGAAGGAGCAGAAGGTAGGAATGGAAGTCATCTTATAGGTTCTTTTTGCAGGACTCATAGTCCTTCAGTGACCGGACCGCCTCCCCTGCCATGGGGATGAGGGCGATCATGTTGAAAATGGTCATCAGGCCCACTCCCACGTCCCCCATATCCCACACAAAGGTGTAGGCGGCCAGTCCTCCCACAAAGAGCATGACAAGGGCCAGGATCTTGTAGGCTGTCTGGGAGGTCCAGCTGTCCCCGAACAGATAGGCGATGTTGGACCTGGCGTAGAAGAGGATGCCGATGAAGGTGGAGAAGCTGAACAGCCACAGGATCAACGCTGTGAAGATCACGCCGAACTCGCCCAGGTGATAGCTCATAGCTGTCTGCAGAAGATCCATGCCCTCCAGCCCGGCGGTCATGGCCTCCGGCGTCAGGAGCATGATCATGGCCGTGCAGCTGCAGATCACCAGCGTGTCGATGAACACACCCAGAGCCTGCAGAAGCCCCTCCTTGGCCGGATGGCTGATGTCAGCCGCTGCCGCCGCGCAGGGAGCGGAGCCGGAGCCCGCCTCATTGGAGAAAAGGCCTCGCTTCACGCCGTTCATGAGGACAGCTCCAAAGCCGCCCGCTGCCACCTGGCGAAAGCCGAAGGCCTCCGCGAAGATCCGATGGAACACGCCCGGCAGAGCTCCCAGGTTGGTCAGTATGATGTAGACTGTGATCACCAGGTACAGCCCTGCCATCACCGGCACCATGATGTCCAGCACCTTCACGGTGGCGTGCTTGCGCAGCACGATGACAGCCGCCAGGATAACAAGGACAATGGTGGAGTAGAGGGGCGGAATGCCGAAGGCATTGTCAAAGGCGGAGGACACGGAGTTCCCGATCACCTGGCTGACGCCGCACCAGCACAGAAGTCCGGAGAGGGCAAAGAGTACCGCCACTACGGATTTCTTTCTCTTACTCCCCCTTCTCGTGATAAAAAAGCTGTGTATGTAGTAGGCCGGGCCTCCCCTGTATCCCCCGTAGAGGGGATCTTTTTCTTTGTAGAGCTGGGCCAGGGTTGCCTCCGCGAAGGCCGTGGAGGATCCCAGGAGCGCAATAGCCCACATCCAGAAGACAGCACCCGCGCCTCCCGCGGAGATGGCCGCCACCACACCTACCAGGTTGCCCATGCCCACCCGGGTGGCCGTGGAGACGATGAGGGCCTGGACTCCCGATATAGCCTTCTCCTCAGAGACATTTCTCTTTTCCACTGTCACCCGGATCATCTCCGGGAACATGCGGAAAGGCATGAACCGCGTCCGAACGGTGAAATAAATCCCCGCCGGCACAAGGATGAGGACCAGAATTGAAAGGCCCAGCGTGCCGCCCCCGGGAAGGGGAAGAGTGACGATGTCCCCCCACAGCAGACTGTATACAGCCTCAATGAGATTTACCACCGCGCTGCCCGCTTTATGTAAAAATTCCATGTTTCTGTTTCCTTTCTTCTTTTTTCCTGTCCCACCAGTATAAAGCGAAAGTTTGCCCCTGTAAAGTGAAAAAGTCAAATTAACGGATCAATTAGCCTGAAAACACGAAAGTACAGGCGAAGAGCCGGGGGCTTTCCGCGCTCCCCGGCTCCTTCCGTCTCTGTATTCCTCTGTATTTCTCTGCGTTTACTTCAGCCCGGGTATTTCCTACTTCCGGATCTCCAGAAGCTTGGCCTTCAGGTCTCCCTCCAGTCGGCCAATCTCCTCCTCCGCGGCGCGCCGCTTCTCGCGGCCCTCCTGCTGGATCTTCATCACCTCGTCCAGGGTGGAGATGAGGGCCTCGTTGGTGGTCTTCAGCGTCTCCATATCCACAATGCCACGCTCCGACTCCCGGGCGGACTCTATGGTGGCCATCTTCAGCCGCTCCGCATTCTTCTTCAGCAGCTCGTTTGTCATGTCCGTCACTTCCCTCTGGGCCTGGGCCGCCTGGGCGGAATGCTCCACTCCCAGGGCCAGCACCATCTGACTCTTCCAGAGAGGTACGGTGTTGACAATGGTGGACTGGATCTTCTCCACCATCTGGGTGTCGTTGTTCTGCACAAGTCGGATCTGGGGCGCTGTCTGGATGGCGATCATCCTTGTCAGCTCCAGGTCATGTACCTTCTTCTCAAACCGTTCGCACATGGCCTCCAGATCCTTAGCCGCCTGGATGTCCTCCGGAAGTCCGGTGCTGTTTGCCTTCTGCACAAGATCCGGGAGCTGGACATTTCTGGTGTCCTCCAGCTTCTTCTTCCCCGCCGCAATATAGAGGGACAGCTCCTTGAAATACTCCAGGTTCTGGTCATACATCTTGTCCAGTATGGCCGCGTCCTTCAAAAGCTGTCTCTGGTATCCCTCCAGTGTCTCGCATATCTTCGAAATATTGGCCTCCGCCTTCTCATACTTGGCTTTCAGCGCCGTCACCTTGTTGGCGCTCTTCTTGAAAAAGCCGAAGAAGCCCTTTGTCTCCTCCTCGTCAAAATCCCGCAGCTCTGTCACCACGCCGGACAGCAGGTCCCCGATCTCTCCCAGATCCTTTGTGCGCACATTTTCCAGCGCCTTCTCGGAAAAATCCGCCATCTTCTTCTGCACCCCGGCTCCGTACTGGAGCACAGCCCCGGAGTCGTACAGATCGATCTGCCGGGCATACTCCGCCGCCATCTTTTTCTCCTCTTCCGTAAGAGCCGTATCCGGGGCGCTTCCCTGGGCGCTTCCCTGCATCTCTCCCTGTCCTGTGGTCATTGTAAATCCATCGCTCATAGTCTATTCCTTTCTCTTCCATCCGTCTTCTGTCAGACCCTCCTGGGCCAGCATAGTCTCCAGCACGGAGATATCTGAGCTGATATCCCAGGCCACGTCCTCAAAGAGGCTGTCCAGAAGCTTTTCAAATGCTGTGTTCAACGTGTCCAGTGTCTTCTCGATCTCTTCCTTTGCCTGGCGGATGTTCTCCCCCGCCTCAGGCTGGGCGTCCAGCTGCTCATAGGCCTCCAGCAGCTTGACTGTGGTGGGCAGATAGTACTCCATCAGCTTTTTGATGTCGTCCACCGCGTCGGGATCCGCCTCCACCCGGTCGAAAATGCGCCGCACCAGAAGCTCGATACGGTCGATCTTTCGGGAAATCTCCACACCGGGGATGGCATCATTGCACTCTCGGATCTTATCCACATACCATCTTCCCTTTGCGAGAACCCGCTGTACCTCCGGCGAATACCCGGCGTTCTCACCGCCCTGTCCGGACTGCTGCCCGGCCGGCTGCTCCGCCTCCGCCTGCTGCTGTTCCCGGCGCAGCTGCTGGATCCTTCTGTACTCCTCATAGGCCGCGTCCGTCACCATGAGGCAGGCTCCCTGCTCGTCCAGATGTCCCTGGAGGAACCAGCGGTCCGCTATCATCCGACGCAGATCCTTTACGATCCTTTTGGGCTTCTCGCCGGTCCGCTGGGCAATGTCAGATATATTGCAGTAGGCCCGGCCCTGCAGCGCCTCCACATATCTGCGGAACCGTTTTGCCCGGCCTCTCATGCCCCTTCCCTTGCAAAACATCCAGACACCGGCGGCGGTCAGGCAGGCCAGCACAAAGAAAGCCCCCGCCTCAGCCCCTCCAAAGCCGGTCACAAGGACGTCCGCCACGCCGGCGATGACTGTGCACACGCAGGCAAAGGTAAAGAGAAATCCCACCGTGAGCAGCGCCGTCCCCGCCAGGGAGATGCCGCCCTTCCTTGCAAACAGAACCGGCGGCTTTGCCCGCCTTTGCCTCATCTGTCCCATGGATCCGCCTTCAAAGGCTCCGTTCCCCTGGCCAGTCTGATATTCCTGACCTTCCCAGGAGCCCTGGGGGCCGCCAAAGCCGCCCGGATCGCCAAAGCTGCCGGGATCGCCGGGTCCCATTCCCGGGCCAGGGCCGGGGCCTCCCGGCCTGCGGCGGATATTTTCCCGCAGATTAAAAATAGCCTCGTTGACTGTATTTGAAATTGTTTCGTTCAGCTTCTGAAAGTCCTGGGAGTCCACTGCATCCTGCACGATATCCCGGATGTCCCGGCCCCATCTTTCCCAATCCTGGTTCACCTGTATCCTCCTGTTCTTCCCGCGCAGGAAAAGAGCCTCAGCAGCCTTTTCCGGGAAGATCATCCTCTTAATTTTACGCTATGTGAAAATTATATAGCATACAGGCAAAAACTGCAATCTCAACCTCTCCCGGATATGCTCCGGATGTGCTATACTGTGATCATACAGACACAGAAGCATCCTGCATACAGAGACATGCAATGAAAAGCACCGCTCAAAGATGCAGAGCAAAAAGGAGTGAGCTACTATGAAGAAAGAGTTGTCCTGCATTGACTGCGCAGTGAAGAACTGTCAGACAGGGGACAAAACATATCCTGATTTCTGCGTGACCACCCACATGAACCCGGAGACACTCGGGGAGGCGCTGGACTGCTATGGCCAGGCAGAAAATCACAAAGTAACCCTGGCCTCCGCCAACGTGGAGTGTGAGCACTACTGCCAGTACACCCGGGTGGAGGAGATCATGGATTTTGCCCGGAAGATCGGAGCCAAAAAGCTGGGCATCGCCACCTGCGTGGGCCTTCTGTCCGAGAGCCGCACCCTGGCCGCCATTTTCCGAAAGCACGGCTTCCAGGTGTACGGCGTCTGCTGCAAGGTGGGCGCTGTGCCCAAGGTGGAGCTTGGCATTGACGAAAAGTGCAACGCCGTGGGGAAGACCGCCTGCAATCCCATCCTCCAGGCAAAGCTTTTGAATGAGGCCGGGACAGACCTGAATGTGGTGGTAGGACTCTGCGTGGGCCACGACAGCCTCTTCTACAAATATTCGGAAGCCCTGACCACCACAGCGGTGACAAAGGACCGGGTGCTGGGACACAACCCGGTGGCCGCTCTCTACACCGCAAAATCCTATTATTCCAGGCTTTTCCAGGAGGAAGAGAAGGAAGGTGAGAACGCATGATCACACTGACAACAGAGACTCTGAGAGAAAAATTAAAAGAGCGAAAAGAGGGAGAGCTTTTGAACCTGCAGGACATGGAGCTGTCCGACGCGGATCTGTCGGGCTGGGATCTGTCCTGGGTGGACTTCTCCCTGACCAGCTTCCACCACATCTCCTTTGACCATGCGGACATGCACAGCTGCGCCGTGGAGAACGCCCTCTTTGACGACTGCAGCTTCCGGGGCACCAATTTCCGCCAGGCCAATTTAAAGGGCGCCGCCATGCGGTACGACGACCTGTCCGGGGCAGACATCTCCGGAGCCAATCTGTTCAGCGCCGTGCTGGAGCACGCCAACCTGGACGGCATCATCTCTGACGAGAACACAAAATTCTTCCGCCTCTACTGTCCGGAGAAGGGGGCCTTCCTTGGCTACAAGAAGTGCTTCAACAACCGACTCGTCCAGCTCCTCATCCCGGCTGACGCCAAGCGCACCTCCGCCACCATGAACTCCTGCCGGTGCAGCAAGGCAAAGGTGCTCTCCATCAAGAGCTTTGATTACAAGGAGGAGTACGACGAGGCCTGGTCCCTTGTGGATGAGAACTTTGTCTACCGGAAGGGCCAGTGGGTGGAGGTGCCGGACTTTAACGAGGACCGGTGGATGGACTCCACCACTGGGATCCATTTCTGGATGACAAGAGAAGAAGCGAAGGCATACTGATGTGCCTTCGCTTCTTTCATATTTGGTTCTCAACTAAAAATCCCTGCCCTGTCCACCTCTCTGATCCATGTCCGGGCAACCACCCCCGCTCCCTCCCAGGTCAGATGGATACCGTCCGGTGTGATCCCGTCATAGCCAGCCCTCTGTGCCTCCCGGTTCAGCAGGTCATGAAGAGGGAGGAAAAGGGCATGGTGCTCCCCTGCGATCCTTTGCTCCGTCTCCTCGATCTTCCGAATGATCGGTATCCATCTGCTGTACTCCAAAGGCTGTGGAAAGATAAAGGGGCCCATACAGACAAGACGAGCCTCTGTTTTCTCCTGTATCCGTCCCAGCAGGCACCGGTAATTTTCCGCAAAGCCGGTCGCCTCCAGCGTTCTCCCTGTATTCATACACACGGCCGCGTCATTGCTCCCTATGAGAATGCTGACCACGTCCGGTTTGTAGCTCAGGCAGTCATAGTCCAGCATCCGCAGAAGCCCCTGCACGGTAAAGCCGTCATGTCCTCCATTGCGGATGTTTGTTTTCCCGGGCATCTTTGTCTCAAGGAGATCAGCAATCTGCCGGACATACCCGTTGCCCAGACTGGGCTCTCCCTCTCTTTTTGGAGAAAAATTGTGATCAGCGTCTGTGATGCTGTCGCCAAGAAAAATCATTGTTCTCTTACTGATATTCATCTCTCTTATAATCTAATTGTTCTCGGAAAGTCTTCGCAGTATCAGTCCGGCCCTAATCTGTTCAAAATTCCGGTCTGTTTTCTCGGCAATATAGCTGCTTAGTTTTCTGGTTATACGTATGTTCGTATAAACCGCTTCTTCTATAGCCTTTTTCTGAAGATTTCCTTCAACGGTAAACTCTGCAAGAGAAGCTACTACGTTGACAACACTGGCAAAAGTCTGCTCTGCGTCAAAGCCAAAATCTGCATATTTCTCATATATCGCCGGATTAAACCGCACAATCTTCTCTTCAAAAATCAGATCCGCCAGCTTTTTCGCGCTGTCAAAATCTTTTACCTCCAGCGTTCTGAGCGGTTCGGCCGCATAGAACCCTGTCAGATATTGGTCGATATACTCCCTCAGCTCATCCGCAAGCAGATCATTGGCAATACGCTTTTTTACAGCTCCCAGCTCATCGCTTTTTCCCGCGATAACCGCCTCTCTGTATGCCTCCACAAAATCCTGGAAGCATGCTCTTTCGTCAGGGGAAAGCTCCTCATCGCTTTTCATACATGTGGAAAGCCTTTTCTGCCACTCTTCGCCATTTTTGTCAATAAACTCCTGCAGACATTCTAAACTGCTTCTCATACTTGTTCCTCTCCTTAATCCTGCTATTCCCTGGTTGTTTAAAAACGACCAACTGACTCCAGACTCCTGCTGTCTGTTCCTTTCTTTCCGCAGTAATCTTCTCCTCTGTATTACGCGTCTTCCTGTACTCAGTCAAAAGGTTATGGTACATTGCACACCGCCTTTTCATCTGGAAAAACTGTTCCAGGGCGGATCCCATTTCAAACGTCGCGTCGCAGAACAGACTGCTCTGCTCTCTCTTTTTCTCGTCTTCAAATCTTTTCACGTATATAAGTGTATTAAAACGAGGCTCTCTTTCCTCTTCCTGTGTAAGTATGCCATGTTTGTACACGTATCGATAAGCCTGGGCCGTCAGGGAGTACAGCGTATATTTTCCTGCCTTTTCCACATTTACGGTCTTTACACCAGTCTCATTCATCCTCTTTATGACCGCATTGAGAGCGCTGTTGGATATCCCCAGATATATGGCAAGATCGCGGTGAAATACAGTCCCTCTTTCTCCCAGACATTTGAAAATTTTATTTTTATATTTTGTCTTTATACGTTCGATTTCTTTGTCTGTCGCAGCCTTTCCAGCGTATGACCGCATTGTTTCCAACAGTGCATATGTGTATCCTACATCAAAGCACTTCTCCTTTGCTCCATCATAGTCAGACAGCGTCTCCAGATAGCCCTGGCCGGAATATTTACTGCTTTTTACTTCCACATAAAGCTCTTCCAGCTTCTCTATATCCGCATCGACCATCAGGTCAACCGCTTCCGTCAAAAGACTTTTCATTTTAACGTGGATATCGCTAGGGGCATCTACAAAAAAATTAATTCTCCGCTTTTCCTTTTCTTTCATGATACACCTCCCATCCTGTACACATCGTACATTTTGCTCTGCACCCGGAAAGTCTTTTCCTCGCATGTAATGACAATTTCAAAAAAACACCCGCTCTCCCGGCACTTTCCGCTGCATTCCCGCCTGATCCTATGCAGCGTCTCGCCCTCCGGTCCTCCATCAGGGATCTGCACCATACCAACTACGTCCGAGACATTCCCGCTTCTGGATACATATCTGGCAGAACAGGTATTTACCCATACTCCCATCATCATAGCCGCAATCCCCTTCATGAGAGTCTTCTCAAACGCACCGATCCCCGGCGAATAGGAAGGGCATAAAATAGTATCTGCCCTGCCGACACGGCAGAGAACATCATAGCATGCAGGATCTACCAGTTCTGCGCAGACAGGGAAAGCCACATTTCCCAGCTCCCGCGTCACCAGGATGTTCAATACATTCGTATAGTTTAGCTTTTCTCTCTTTAATATACCAGTGTCTTCCTGCAGAATAAACGGGGTTCCCTTTTTTGTCCTGAGTACCTCCAGACCTCCCGGTCCCAGCACTGTCAGAATATTATCACCATTTTCGCAGTATGTGGGCAGAAGCACAAAAGTACAGTATTCCGGATGGAAACGCATGGTCTCCTTTATTTTTTCCTCCACCTTTGCCGTCCCCACTGCCTCCGGGAAAATAATGATGCTGTATTCTCCTGTGAAAAGAGTGGCGAAAATGCGCTGAATCCGTTCCTCCACCTTTTCTTCATCCTCCACCCCTTCTACACAGAGCACTGTTCCCTCTTCCAGTTCTTCTTCCCTGGTTTTCAAAGTCAGGGAATCGTGTACAGGAGTAATGGCAATCTTCAAGGACCAGCCTTGTTCAGCTCTGCGCAGAAGTCCTGTATCATTCCAGTAATGCATGGCAATTTCAAAAGGAGATTCATCCTCCGCCCTTATCATAATATGATTGGCAAACTCCGTATTCAGAAGATATTCCCGATTTCTCTCAGACTTTCCAGTGTCCCATTCCGGTGCAAAATAGGGGTAAATACTGATCCCGGTCTCCCTGTAATTTCTGTTCAGCGGCTTCAGTCTGGTCACCATCCCCTCGCATATCAGCTCTGTACACGCCGAAAGCTGCTTCTCTATCCGGACTGCCAGCAGATAAATTTCATTCATCATCTGCTCATCCGGTTCCTCAGCCTGTTCTAAGAACTGGTTGATCTGACAGACCGCCTGATCGTCTAATGCATATTGCTCAAGCGATGACTTTAGAATGATATCCACGTATTTTTGATATTCTTTTATCGCTTTTTCTACTTTATTATAGCCTGCGGTTTTCCATTTTATAGCACACTTCCGCTCCTGTTCTTTGGGAAGCATGGAACACAATACAGCTAAAAAATCGTAAGCTGTGTCCCCCTGATTCAATTTCAAAAACACCGCCCCTTTCTGGTACAAAAATTATACATCAAATCGGGCGGTGTTTCAACAATATTGTTCATTTATTGTTCACTTTTACTCTTCAATCTCCATCGGCTCTTCCCATATCACTTCCCGGTTCCGCACGATCCTCTCCGGGTTCTCATCCAAAAGCAACCGGGACAATAGGCGCCGTAGCGCTCTGCCAGCAGCTCCCGCAGCCAGGTCATGTCCGGGGTGCGCATCCCCGGGCTGTGGGCATCTGAGGCCACTGCAGCCGCCAGCCGGTGCCTCAGGAGAAGATCCGCCGTCCGCTGGATGGAACGCCCAAACCTGCCAAGGACGCTGCCCTTATTTACCTGGATCACCGCTCCCATGCGGTACCACTCGTAGACATGCTGAGGGTGCTGCACAACGCATCTGTACCGCTCCGGATGGGCGATCACAGGCACAAACCCGTTCTCCCTTAAGTGCTCCACCGTCCGGTAGACAAGAGACGGAGAGCAGCGGAAGGGAAATTCCACCAGCGGATAGCGGGTTCCGTTCAGTGTCAGCAGGCTCTCCTCCCGGAGCGCTCCGGCCAGCTCCTCCACACGTGTCTCCTCCGCCATGATCTCCATGCCCGCAAGAAGCTGGAGGGAGATCCTGTCCTCCTCCAGCCTCTCATTGATTTCTTTTGTCATCTGCCGGATGCGCCGGGCAAGTCCGGGCTCCTCCCGCAGCCGGGACAGGCTGCAGTGGGGCGTGGCCACAGTCAGGTATTTCTTGACCTGCTCCATGCCGTCAGAGGAGGTCAGCGTATAGGCCACCTGATAGGTGCCCGGCACCGAGGTATCCGGCACCGTTCCCACCTGCACATCGCCCTGCCGGTCCGTGCCGTCGCTGTCCCGGGCGGACAGGATATAACTGTACGGGTCAAATGCCTCCCCCACAGGGATGGTCACAGAGATAGCCGACAGCTCCAGCTCCGGGTGCTCCACCTCGCCGGATATGACCGCGCTCACCGTCGCCTCCGCCGTGTCCCCGTACCCGTTGGATACTCTAAACAGTATAGTATAATCTTCACCTGAAAGCCAGGTTCTTCTGCATGTGACATTTTCCGTAATATCCAGGCCAAACCCGTCCCCTGCCCTCAGACGCCCGTCCTCCTGCAGGATACCGATCAGATCCGGCAGCTCCTCCGGCTCCAGCAGGATGGCCGCCTTGCCAAGGCTCTTTACCTCCGCCTTATCCTCGGGAACCCGCCCTCTGTAAAATGCCAGAAGGAACAGAGCCGCCGTAATTTCCGTAGCCGTAGTACCCATAGTACCCGTATCCCGCCTCCCTGACAGGCACCCCGGAAAATACATATCCAAGAAGGCTGCTGCCGCTCTCAGACAGAGAGGTGACGCACTCCAGCACCCGGTATCTCTGGACATAGTCATAGCGGACCACAAAGACAGCCGTATCCGCGTACCGCTCCAGCACAAAGGCGTCCTCAAAGAGCTCGCAGGGCGGAGCGTCCACGATAATATAGTCCATGCACCCTCTCAGCTCCCGCATCAGCTTTTCCATCGTGTCGGAAGCCAGGAGAGAGCCCGGCCTTTTACGGCTCTCGCCTGCCGGCATGTGGTAAATGCCGCTCTCCTCCTCTTTTTTCAGAGCCTGCTTCGTACGGCACACCCCCTCCAGGACATGTCCCAGGCCATAGTCCTCCTGGCCGACAGCTTCCTTTCTGTCCTTTTTCTTTCTCAGATCCCCGTCCAGGAGAAGAACCCTCTGGCCCGTCTCAGCCATGGCATAGGCCAGATTTCTGGCCACAGTGGACTTCCCCTCCCCGGCTGTGGTACTTGTGATGAGAAGAACCTTTGCCTCCTTCTTCTCCATCTCCCGCGCAATACGGATATAGAGGGAGCGGATCCCCTCCCGATATCCGGACATCCCCCTCTCGTCCAAAATGGAAATCTCCTTTTTCCCCCTTTGCCGGGCTCTCCGGCGCACCTCCGGGAGACTGGAGATGCACTTCAGGCTGGTCACCGCGTCCAGCTCCTCCGTCTTCCGCACAGTCCTCTTGAAAAAGGCGTAGAGCAGGATGAACAGGCAGCCCGCCGCCACCCCGGCCAAGGCCCCTTTCGCCGTCTGCCTCGTGTAGCTGGGGATGTTGTAAGGTTCCTTTGGCAGAGAAGGCGGATCAATAATGTTGAACTGGATATTTCCCAGCACAAATCTGGCCACATCCGGGTACACCTTCATAGCCGACTCCAGAACTGCCCTGGCGTCCTCCGGGCTGGCGCTCACCACCGCCATGGTCACCATGTTGGAATTCTGGATGACGTTGGCGGAAATGCTCCCGTTCACATACTCCGTCCCCATGTCCGCGCAGATGGCATCAGTCAGCAGCTCGCTGCCAAGAATATAGGGAAAGGTGGTGCCAAGCTGTCCCGCCGTAGTCGTGTCGTAGTAGAAATTGTACCCCGCACTCCCCTCCTGCCCGTCAGAGGTGCTTGTCATGACTGTGAAGGTAGCTTCCGACTGATATATAGGCACATAGCCCCGGGAGGAGCGCAGATACATGAAGGCCGCCCCGGCCAGCGCCAGCAGCACAGCCAGGAACCAGAATTTCTTCACGCCCTTCCACACATCCTGCACCAGCATCAGAAGATCTATTTCCATCTCCTCTTCCTGTCTTTTATCTTCCATCCGGCACCTCCTGCGATCCTCTGTAATGTCTGTAGTTACCGTATCTCGACAAAGCGGACAGCCTGTCCCTGTGAAATGCGTTCAGCAGGAAGCCGAGAAATTCGGACTGACTCTGGCGCACTGTGTCGGCCGTGTCGTTCAGGATCCTCACGTCCACCCAGTCCTGTCTGGTCACCACAAGGGCACAGTCTCCGTAGGCCAGGAGAAGCTCCCCGTCGCTGACCTCCGCCAGGGGAGGCGTGTCTATCACGATAAAATCCACCTGCTCCCTGCAGGCCTCCATGAGGCTCTTCATCTTGTCCGACTTCAGGAGTCTGCCCGAGGCGCGCACGGAGGTCTTCTGGAAAATGCAGAAGATCCCGGACTTCTTCTCAAAATGCAAAAGCCCCTTAAAGGTCTTCCCACTCTCCAGCCACTCAGAGAGCTGGATCAATTTTGCGTCCTGCTGGTCAAATACCCGGTACTGGGCCGGCTTTTTCAGATCCCCGTCCACCAGCAGCACCCGCCGCCCCTTTTCCGCAAGGGCAATGGCAAGGTTGGCCGCCACAGAGGATTTCCCTTCATTTTCCCCGATGCTGGTGACGATCAGCACCTTCTGCCCTCTTCGGCGCATGTGCTGCTCGATCCTGGCCGAGGCACGCCTCAGCGCCTCCGCGAACTGCATGCTGACAGCAGGCGACTGAATGAGAAGTGCCTGCTTGCTCCTGTGCAGAGCCTCCTTCCAGGAGTGATACTTCTGCTCAAAGGGGATTTCTCCCAGGATGCGGCCGTCCAGATTTCTCTCCGCGCTCTTTCTCGTCTTCACTGTAAAGCGCATGATGTTAAAAAGGGCAATACACGCCACCACCAGGGCTCCCGCCCCCAGCATGCCCAGCCGCTGATAGCGCCGGATATTCTGCACATTGGAGGGGCCGTAGGGGATCTGGGGGCTCTGCACAATCTGCAGGCGGGCATTGGAAAAAGGTAGTCGGACACGCCCTCATAGTTCCGCAAAGCGGACTGGATCATCTCATAGGCGTCCTGGGGCGTCACGGAGGTCACCTGCAGAGTCACCAGGTTCGTCTCCGAGATCACACTGACCGTGATCTCTCCTGACACGCTGTCCCGTCCCATGTCCAGGGCGATCTGCTCCCGCAGTACATCGCTCTGGAACACTTCGGTAAACACATCCGCCATCTGGGTGGTGATATTCAGCGAGGAGTAGGCTCCGCCGCTGTTGCCCCGGGCTGTGACGGCAAGGGTGGCGCTGGACGTGTACACTGGCTCGTACAGAAGGCCCAGGACTCCCGCGATGCCAAGATAGGCCGCCACCACGGCCAGGACTACGACCCAGGCATTTCTCACCACATCCCGCAGGATACACCAGATGCTGATCTCGTCCAGGCGTATTTCTTTTGTCTCTTCCATCCTGCTTCCTCCTATTCTTCCACGATCACGGTCAGCCACGTATTGCCCTGCCGTCCCTGACTGTCTGCCGCTATGTACTGCACCTCATAGATTCCCGGAGTGGACGCATCCACTGCCGGCTGGGCCTGCACAAGCCCCGGATCCAGGGCATTGCCTTCCCCGTCAGTTAGTCCCGCCACGTAGGAGCCCGCGTCCAGTCCCTCTCCTGTCTTCAGGTACACGATCCCTGCTGTAAGCTGGATATCCAGCTCATTCTGCCAGGACTCCAGCACATGCACAGGGAGAACCGCTGACGACACATCCCCGTAGCTGTTGGACACCTCCACAGTCACTGTGTAGGCTCCCGGCGTCTGGTAGTTGACCGTGCTGTCCGTGATCTTTACATCAATGCTCAGATCCCCGTCCAGCATGTCCGAGGCCCCCACGTGTATGCCTGTGCTGTCCCCGCTCTCCGCTGTAAATACGAGAGGCTCGCTTAAAGAAAACTGTGGCGTCCGGTAGTCTGTAAAATGAGTCTCCCGCTCAAAGGTGGCGGACTGGCTGGCAGAGTCGAACACCACGTAGGTTATGGTACAGACGCCGGGCTCTGTAAAATGGGATCTGCTGCCAATCATGATGCCGCTGGTCAGATCCCCGTCCTCCTCGTCCTGAGCCGTCAGCCCTTCCATCAGCTCCTCCTCCGTAGCGGAGCAGGACACATCCAGCACATTCCTGTCGCTGGAGATGGTTGGGACATGGGGATCCCGCTCCCGCCACTCCTTTACCCGGGACGCACCGTACACGCCCAGGGCGCCTATGAAAATGATGATCACTGCCAGTCTGAGATATCTCATTTGCCACTCTCCTATATCATCTGTCTGCAATCACGTACCAGTATGTACCCTATTTCCTGTATCCATCAGAAGGCCTGGAGAAATTCCTCCACTTCCTCCTCTGTCACCTCTGCCATATGTCCCTCCTGCACCTTGTAGATTCGGCTGCACATGGAAAACACGCTGGGCCGGTGGGCCGCCACGATGACAGTCCTGTGGGGCTCTCTGCGGATGATCCTGCGCAGTACCCGCCGCTCTGTGGCCACGTCCAGGGCGCTGGTCGCCTCGTCCAGGATCATCACCGGCGCGTCGGCCAGCAGTGCCCTGGCAATGGAGAGCCTCTGCTTCTGTCCCTCCGAGAACCGGTTTCCCCTCTCTCTCACCTCTGTGTCCATGCCCTTCTCCAGCCTTTCCACAAACTCCCAGGCACAGGCCGCCTCCAGGGCAGACCGGATCTCCTCGTCCGTGGCCTCCGGCTTCACCATCCGCATGTTGTCCGCAATGGTGCCGGTAAACAGGGTATTCCCCTGAGGAATGTAACTGAACAGGCACCGGGTGGAGGAGGACGCCCGCAGCATCCGGCCCCCCGGATTGCCCACACGCACCTGACCCCTCTGAGGGTGATAAAGTCCCAGAAGCAGGTTCAGGGTAGTCGTCTTTCCCTGGCCGGAGGGGCCGATGAGAGCCACGATCTCTCCCGGGCGAGCCTGGAAACGGGCGTCCCGGTAAACCCATTTCTCCTCCTCATAGGCAAAATCCACGTCCTCCATCTCCACAAAGACGCCCTTCCGGCGGCTCTCCCGCCGGATCTCCTCCGCCTCCTCTTTATCCTCCATGGAGTCTCTGGGAAGGCTGGTGATCTCCATGATCCGCTCCGCGCTGATGCCGGAGCGGATGACCATGGGGAGCAGTCCCAGGATACCGCTGAAAGATCCTCGCAGCGAGCCTGCCATGGACACGAACATGGTCATGGTACCGTAGCTGATCTGCCCCTGCCAGAGCCGGAAGGCGGCAAACCCGTAGCAGGCGTACCCCACTGCCTGTCCCACAAGGGAAGTGGCAATGGTCATAGTCTGCTGAAACTTATTCTGATCCAGGGCGATCCTGACAAACTCATCCTGTATTTTGTGAAATTTCTCCGTCACCCGCTCCACCATGCCGAAGGCCTTGATGAACTGCATGTTCTGGAAGGTCTCCTGGTCAAAGACCGTCCGGTCGCTGGCCACATTCTGGTTCTCCCGCTGAAAATCTCGCATCTTCCTCGCCGAATACCTGGAGGTGAGAAAGGAAATGGGGGCTCCCAGAAGGGCAATGAGAGCCATCCATGGATCGTTCTGCACGACAATGATGAAGGCTCCTCCAAAGCTGATAACCGTTGTCACCACATTGGGCAGGAAGGTGAGGATGGTGTTGGCTACCATGCCCGCGTCCCCGTTGACCCGGTACAGTAGGTCGCCGGACCGGTACCTTGCCAGGGACTCCCAGTTGGTCTGGAGCACCTGCTCATAGATATCCGCCCGGATCTCGTTCGTCACCTTCAGCCGCACCTTCAGGGACAGCCTGGACTTCACCGCATTGATGAAGATCTGCCCCACGCCCACACCCACGTAGGTGCAGGCCACCCGAATAATCTCCATGGAGTTCACCCCTGTAATAGCATCCACCAGATCCTTGCTGACCACGGAAGTCCCAAGGCTCAGCACCGACCCTGAGGCCCCCAGCAGGATATAGATCCCGATCATGAGCCAGTAGCGACGCACATAGACATACATCCAGAGGATCTCCCCCATAAGCTGCTGCAGCCTTCCCTCTTTAATTCTCTGAATGATATGCTTTATACCACCCACAAGTACTCTCATCCTCTCCATATGGGAAAAACCCGGTCCTATATTCTGCATCTTCGTTGAACACAGGAACGAGATTATATGATGCCAGGGGCAAAATATCCGAGCCCACATGAGCTTGCTCATAGTGGGTGAATGATCTTGGGCCCCGCCCCGATATGAGCATAAAAGTGGGATGTATATCCCGCGATATGCGAATATTGGGTAGGATTGCGAAAGTGCGCAGCACAGAACAATCCACAGGCATCGTATTTGGGATCCCAACACCATTTTATTTTTCCGAAAAATTATAACCCAGGCTCAAAGCGCCCTGCCAAACACCGTCCTCTCCACCAGCTCCACGGCCCCCTCATCCGGCCGGCAGGAGAGTTCGTAGACGGGCAGTGCTGACAAAAGATGATCCAGCGTCTCCAGGCACAGCTCCATGCCGCCCTCCAGCCAGCGCGGGTAAAAGACGCTCTCAGAGACCGCAGTTACCTTCTCAAACCCGGTCAGCTCCCGGATGGAATTCTCCGGAGCCTGCTTTAGGACGATCAACGCCTCTACCGGAACATTGGTGTTCTCACAGTAGGGAGAAGAGCCGTGCCAGGGCGTGCCCCAGCCGAGGAATGTCTCCTCGGTCTCCTGAACAAAGACCACGTCTCCATTGATGATCAGCGCATCCCGGTATCTGTTCCACAGCTCCGCCTGGGTGGTCTTGCAGATGCCAGAGGGGCCAAGAAACATGAGACCTCTCCCCTGGTGATCGATAAGTGAACTGTGGAGGTAGATGATATGTCGCTGGACAGCGTGAGTGTAGAAAAACTGACAAAGAAAGCTATTCAAATTATCTTGATGCTCTAAAGGCAATATCGCCGCTGTTTTCCATATTTTATCAATAACCATGACATCATTATTCTTACGGATAATCTGTCCTAAATCCATCTTTATTTCATATGCTTCAAGACCATGAAACACTATCTCTTTTGAAAGTAAATATATTCTAAACTCACTTTCTTTTCTACTTTCTTTAAACTTGTCCCATTGACTGCCTCTCTGTTTTCCTTGTATTTGCAATAGAATATTAATTATAGAGAATACATCCAAACAATACTATCCTCCTATGATTGTCGCACATCCCAACTGTGCTGCCGTTAGGGCAAACGTTGCTCTTTTTACTTGCCCAGCTTGACTTTGATCTGCATTCCACGAATTAAAATAATAATTCAAATGTCCATCCGAAAAGGCCCTTCGTGCTATGTCTTCATCGTCCTCTACTCCATAAAATGGGGAGTTAGGATCATCGGTATACCAACCATTGTTCCCTGTTATTCCCCCAGTATAACTATATTGCAATATTCAAGTTGCTCTACCTCTCCTAAATATTATACACTCGCGAAATTACCTCTTCCATTACCAATTATCCCATATTTTGGCCGTTTGTCCCAATTTTTTCAATATTTATGTTTTATTTTTATGGTGACCTAATCTCTATATAAATATAGATTTTCAGGCAACAAAAAAAGGAAAGCAGTACACGCAGCTGCTTTCCTTTATCTATCTAATATCTATCTAATCTACATATTTTTTACACTCCCCTTGCGGGATCACTCTGCCGAATAGTACTCTCCGTATCCTTTTTTGCCGTAGTTTTTCCCATAGTATTTCGTATAATATCCTCTCTGCTTTTTGCGATCCACCTTTGTCAGAACCACTCCCAGAATGGAACAGCCTGTCGCTTCCAGCTTGGTCTTGACCTCCTGAGCCATACGGTATTTTGTCTTTGCGGACTCCACTATAAGAATCGCTCCGTCGCTCTGTCTGGCCACAATGGCCGCGTCAATCACCAGTCCAAGAGGAGGTGTATCTATGATAATATAGTCGTAAATCTTTCTAAAGCTTTCCAGCATCCCGGAAAATCTGGAGCTTGAAAGAAGCTCTGTGGGATTCGGCACAAGGGGACCCGCCAGGAGCAGATGGAGCTTCGGAACATTGGTGGCCACCACCGCGTCAGCTATATTACACTGACCTGACAGGAAATGGGAAAGCCCCTTATCCGCACCGCTGACCTGCAGTCTGGATACCATCACAGATTTCCTCATGTCCGCGTCAATGAGGAGCACGTTCTTGTTCAGCTCCGCGAAGGAGGCCGCAAGGGCGATAGCGTTCCTGGTCTTTCCCTCACCGGGAAGACCACTTGTAAACAGAATGACCTGCTTGTCATCCCCGCAAAACTGTACATTAGTGCGCAGCGTCTTTATCTCTTCCCGTGTAGCGTATGTAAATTCTGGTAATTCAATGGTTATTCTTCTCATTTTCTTCTCCTGTCACGCAAAATTTTCTCCGGATTTTCTTCAAAAATCTTCCGGGCATAATCCTGTCCGTACTTTTTGGCCACATACCTGGCACATTTTCCCAGATTTGGCCTTCGCCCTCTCTCGTCATGGGCATCAGAAGCTATAAAGCTGACCAGATCCGCTTCTATGAGATTTTTACAGAAGCTCTTCGTACGAACTCCCCTCTTGCCCAAGACCGCAGACGCGTTTACCTGAATAGAGGCTCCCAGCTCAGCCAGCTCTCTGACTCTCCGGCTGTCCCTGTGGCAGCACTCATATCGCTCCACATGAGCAATGATCGGCTTCCATCCCTGGGAGCGCAGCTCATATATATAATTCCTGACAGTCTGATACACATCATCCGGCGCAAACTCAACAAGTACATAGGATGACTCTGCCATGGACGGCCTTCCCCCCTCAGCCAGAAGATGAATCATCTCCGGACATCTGTAGAACTCACAACCGAGATACAGTCTGATTCTTCTCCTGCGGGCCATCTCCCGGAGTCCTCCATGAAACCGCTGTATACGCTCCATAGATGTCTCGAAGATCTCCGGATGAAAATGGGGAGTCACTATGATCCTCTCCACTCCCTCCTCCTTCATCAGATCCAGAAGCCTGCCTGCACCTTTGATCGTGTCAGGTCCATCATCCACGCCCGGCAGGAGATGGCAGTGTATATCTGTCAGATGCATGTTTCCAGTCCTTTCCGTCGTTGTATGGAAAACCCAAAGTGCCCTCTTACAGAACAAAAACTCTCCCAGGAGCCTTACTCCATGGAAGAGTTTTTATCTTTCCGTTCTATCGTTCCATAGATCTCTTCTTCATTCCACAGGCCGCTGTCACCGCAAGAAGTCCCAGAAGAGCAACAGCTGCCGCTGACTGTGCACTTGTCTTTGGAGAAGCAGTTCCTCCTGTCACGGTAGTCTTGTCTACCACAAAAGCTACCGGAGAAAGGGAGGAAAATGTGCCCGTCATTGTACCCTCGCCCATTGTAGTAGGAATCTTCTCCCACTCGCTTCCTGTGTAGTGAAGAATCATTCCTTTCGTGCTGACTGTAACGCCGTTCACCTGAAATGTGATGGTGACAGGGAACTTCACCTGAGACGCATCACCCACTATTTTCACATCCACAATGTCCACAACCATCATGTTCTCATTATAATCCGATCCCATAGCTGCCCGGAGTCCCTCCGCTGTGCGGAGCTGCGCTGCAACATCCGCATACTCATTAGGAAGCTCTGTCACTTCGAGCATACCACTGATGTCATTTCCATCCGCATCCACAGCCCTTGAGATACCGCCGACTACAAAGTCCGAACCTGACGGGCTCGGCGCGGCAAACGCTGTCATGCCAAGACACATTACCATTGCCATCACGGCTGCTGCTGTTTTTAAGAATTTTGTTTTCATTTTATTCCCTCCTATATTTTTAGCCTTATAATACGTACATTTCCATTTCCTACTACGTTCAAAATTATACCACATTATTTTTCAATAAAAAACTCTTTTATGATCAAATCCTGAATTTTTTCTGCATCTGTGATATAAAGAGCCCGGCCATCCTGCTCTGTCACCTCTCCGGGAACCGTCTGCGTCTCCTCCTGGAAGGTATATCCCGCGATCTGGGTGAGCTCGTCTGCGGTGAGATTGGTAGTCATGTAGGGCTCCAACTGCTGATAGAGGTCTGTCAGCTCCTGTGTACTGAAGCCGCCTCCCGCCAGCATGGACAGAAGCGCCCGCATAAACTGAGACTGCCTCTCCATCCTCTGCTGGTTACTGTCCAGCGTCTCCGTATCCCGGCTCCTCACATATTGTTCCGCTTGCTCTCCATTAAGGACAAGGGAAGCCCCCTTCTGGAAAGCCGGATCAATCCATGTATAGTCCTCCGGCACGGTGATGGGAATCCCTCCCGCCGCATCCACAGCGACTTTGATGCCATCCAGCGTCAAGGCGAGATAGCTGTCAATGTCAATGCCTCCCAGCAGCTCTTCTGTCTTCTCCACAGTCAGGCGGCAGCTCCTCCCTCCGCCATCCCCGAAGGCATACTGCAGGCAGAGCTGGCCCTCTGCAGTCATTACCTTGCTTCCATTCTCGTCATAGACATCGATGTCCACCGCTGAATCCCTGGATATCTGCAGGATCTTCGCAGTCTGCTCTTTCTTATTTAAAATAAGCAGATTCAGGCTGTCCGCCTGTCCCGCATCGCCTGTCTGCTCCCCCACCTGGGCTGTGGACTCCCTGTCCACTCCCATCAGAAGCAGGGCCTGTACGTTCTGGTCTCTCCTGTACTCTTTCCCCTTGTAGGTGATATACCGCCCTCCCGATCCTTCGGAGGCCTCGCTGTCCGTCTCCACCGCATCAGGTTGGCGTATGAACGCCGTGTACACCACAGCTCCCACCAGGATCAGGCACAGAACTCCCAGAAGTACCAGTATACTATTTTTATGTTTCATCTGTCAGCACCGCCTCCACAAGAAATCTGTGATGATCCTCTCCGGCTATACATGTGCTAAGCGTCAGGAGCTTGTCCTGAGCCGTCACCTCCACATTTTCTGCGAACTGGCTCCGCAGATCAGAAGACGCGAACACAGAGTCCAGAAATTCCTGTCTCTGGCCCTCTTCTGTAAAGTTATAGGACAGGGGAATCAGCCTGTCATCGTAGACCACTGCCGCGAAGATTCGATAGGTAAATATATGCTCCTCCGTATATACTGTAACATTCTGATGGGAATAGAGATACTCCTCGTCCATATAGTTCAGCAGATCGTGGAACATGACCGGATTCGAATCACTCATCCGGTGTCCGTAGACAACTGTATTGTAGTCCTCAAAATTCTTCTGGTTGTAGGTCTGGGTAAAGATCGCCCCCTGAGCCGCCTCTGTCCCCTCCCACGTATGGTCAAGGTAATAGGTATTGTCCTGTCTGTTCTGCACAATAGGGTAATCTATATTCGTCCCATCTATGCGGATCCAGGCGTACACATCCGGATTCGTCGCCTGGAGAGAGGCAAAATCTACAGGGATCTCCACCTCATCTGTATCTGACGACTCTTCCGGGAGTTTCTCTGTCTGCGCCTGCTGCTGTGCCTTTTCATTAGCCTGTCTGCCCTTGGCCTCGTCCATATAAAACCGTACAAGCCAGGCAGCGCACCCGACAGCGACAAGAATAAACACAACGGCCAGGATGGTCCTTACGTGTTTTTTCATGACGCCTTGCGCCTCTTCTCAACAGGCATGACTGCCAGCGTATTGATATTCAGATACTTACGCACATCCTCCTCTGTCTGGATCGTATCGTTCATCATAAACTGTACAAAGATCACAAGGCAGGCGAGAAATGCGCCAGCCACGCCGCCAAGCAGCGTATTTTTCATCAGATTAGGGCTGGACGGAGTCGAGGGAGCTACCGCCTGCTCCGCAACATTCGGTTGATCTGTATTCATAATGTCCGCGATCTGGCTGGCCATGATATCCGCATAGGCATTGGCTATGTCTGCAGCCCGCTGGGGATCAGGATCTGTAGCCGTCATCTTCAGAAGATGGGTCTCTGAGGGATTGGAAGTGGAAAGTCTGGCCGCAAGGCTCTCATAGGACTCATCCAGTCCCACCTCATCGATCACTGCCTCTACCACCGGACGGGTTTTTGCAATCTCTGCGAAGTCGCTGGTCAGCTCTGTGCCGATCTGCAGATCTGTCACCGATGTAATGCTGGTTGTATTCGAAAGTATATAAATGGTAGCGCTGGCAGAATACTGAGGCGTAACAAAAATTTTCGTATAGCCGCCTACAAGAACCGCTCCTGCCACCAGGCAGATGAGGATCAACCAGATCTTTCTCAGCAGTACGTGAAAAAGCTCGAGCAGATCGATCTCCATCTCCTCCTGTTTAGTACTCTGTGTTAATTCATCCATATTTTCCCATCCTTGTTCAGTCTGTATCACTTCTTATTGTTCTCCACATTCTGCACTTTATCCGTATGTGGAGACTGTTTCCTATTCATAATACATCCACGCTCGTTTATTGTCAATTGTTAACCGGCAGAACTTCCCTCTTCTTCCCCAGTCCCGCTTCTGGCCACGTGATTAAATGCCATGCAAAAAACCGCAGTCCCCTTGGGGGACTGCGGCTGAATTCACATGATCAATACAAATCAAAGATTACTCGATGATTGTAGCAACACGGCCTGATCCTACTGTACGTCCGCCTTCACGGATAGCGAAACGAAGACCCTGCTCCATAGCTACCGGGTGGATCAGCTCGATTGTCATCTCTACGTTGTCACCAGGCATGCACATCTCTGTTCCCTCAGGAAGCTCGCAAACACCTGTAACGTCTGTTGTTCTGAAGTAGAACTGAGGACGATAGTTGTTGAAGAACGGAGTATGACGTCCACCCTCGTCCTTTGTCAGAACGTAAACCTGAGCTGTAAATTTGTGGTGGCATGTAACTGAACCGGGTTTGCAAAGAACCTGACCTCTCTCGATCTCTGTTCTCTGGATACCACGGAGAAGTGCACCAATGTTGTCACCAGCCTGAGCCTCGTCAAGCAGCTTACGGAACATCTCAACACCTGTTACAACAGTCTTCTTTGTCTCCTCATGGATACCAACGATCTCGACCTCGTCAGATACATGAAGTGTACCACGCTCTACTCTACCAGTAGCAACTGTTCCACGACCTGTGATAGAGAATACGTCCTCTACAGGCATAAGGAACGGCTTGTCTGTGTCACGCTGCGGATCCGGAATGTAGGAATCTACTGCATCCATCAGCTCCATGATCTTGTCTCCCCACTCTCCGTCCGGATCTTCCAGAGCCTTCAGAGCGGAACCCTGGATGATCGGTGTGTCATCTCCCGGGAACTCATACTCGTCAAGCAGCTCACGGATCTCCATCTCAACCAGCTCAAGGAGCTCCTCATCGTCAACCATGTCACACTTGTTCATGAATACAACGATGTAGGGAACGCCTACCTGACGGGACAGAAGGATGTGCTCTCTTGTCTGAGCCATAACACCATCTGTAGCAGCAACTACAAGGATAGCGCCGTCCATCTGAGCTGCACCAGTGATCATGTTCTTAACGTAGTCAGCATGTCCCGGGCAGTCAACGTGTGCATAGTGACGCTTATCTGTCTCGTACTCAACGTGAGCTGTAGAAATTGTGATTCCACGCTCTCTCTCTTCGGGTGCCTTGTCGATGTTGTCGAAAGCAACCTCTGCGTTACCAGCTACTCTGTGGGCAAGAACCTTTGTGATAGCTGCTGTAAGAGTGGTTTTACCATGGTCAACGTGGCCGATGGTACCAATATTACAATGCGGTTTTGTTCTTTCAAATTTAGCTTTTGCCATTTTGAATATCCTCCTTATTCAAGCGCCCTTTGGGCATTTTTCATGATTTTATCAGTTTACTCGGCTATTTCTGATTATATTTCATATCCCCTTGTTTTTCAAGCCTTTTTCATACTTTTTTGGCTGAAAACCGGCGAAAATTAATCATTCTTTCCGGATAACACTTTTTCCTGTACTGATTTCGGAACAGGTTTGTAGCTGTCGAAGAACATGGAGTAGTTTCCACGGCCCTGTGTTCTGGAACGCAGGTCTGTAGAGTATCCGAACATCTCAGAAAGCGGCACGTGTGCGCGCACGATCTTTCCTCCGCCCAGATCATCCATACCCTCGATCTGACCACGACGGGAGTTCAGGTCACCGATGATATCTCCCATATACTCCTCCGGCATGGTTACTTCCACCTTCATGATAGGCTCAAGAAGCACCGGAGCAGCCTTCTTCATAGCATCCTTGAATGCAAGTGAGCCTGCGATGTGGAATGCCATCTCACTGGAGTCTACCTCATGGTAGGATCCGTCGTATACAGTAGCGTGGATGCCTACTACCGGGAATCCGCCAAGGATACCGGACTTCATGGCCTCCTCGATACCTTCGCCTACAGCCGGGATGTATTCCTTCGGAATCGCTCCTCCGACTACAGTGGACTCGAACTTGTATGTCTCCTCACCGTTGACATCCATGGGCTCGAATTTCACTTTACAGTGTCCGTACTGTCCACGTCCACCGGACTGCTTTGCGTACTTGCTGTCCACATCAACAGCCTTTGTAAACGCCTCCTTGTAGGCAACCTGAGGTGCGCCTACGTTGGCCTCTACCTTGAACTCACGGAGCAGACGGTCTACGATGATCTCCAGGTGGAGCTCACCCATACCAGCGATGATTGTCTGGCCTGTCTCGGAATCTGTATGAGCACGGAATGTAGGATCCTCCTCTGCCAGCTTCGCGAGAGACTCTCCAAGCTTGCCCTGGGATGCCTTTGTCTTGGGCTCAATAGCCAGCTCGATAACCGGCTCCGGGAACTCCATGGACTCAAGGATAACCGGGTGCTGCTCGTCACAGATCGTGTCTCCTGTTGTGGAGAACTTGAATCCGATAGCGGCCGCGATATCTCCGGAATACACCTTATCCAGCTCATGTCTCTTGTTGGCGTGCATCTGCAGGATACGTCCCACACGCTCTTTCTTGTCCTTTGTCGCGTTCAGTACATAGGAACCGGAGTTTACAGTTCCTGAGTATACTCTGAAGTAAGCGAGCTTACCTACGAACGGGTCTGTCATGATCTTGAATACGAGAGCAGAGAAGGGCTCCTCGTCGGAAGCATGTCTCTCCACTTCATTTCCATCCTCGTCCACACCCTTGATAGCCGGGATGTCTGTGGGCGCCGGCATGTACTCAATGATCGCGTCCAGAAGCTTCTGAACACCTTTGTTTCTGTAAGCAGATCCGCAGCATACGGGAACTGCTGTACACTCACATGTCGCCTTACGAAGAACAGCCTTCAGGGACTCAACGGACGGCTCGTCGCCCTCCAGATACTCCATCATCAGGTCATCGTCCAGCTCGCAGATCTTCTCAACCAGCTCTGTGTGGTAGAGCTCTGCGTCGTCCTTCATATCGTCCGGGATATCGGTAACGGAAATGTCATCGCCCTTCTCATCGTTGTAGATGTAGGCCTTCATTTCCATCAGGTCGATGATTCCCTTGAACTCGTCTTCCTTGCCGATAGGCAGCTGCAGACAGATGGCGTTCTTGCCAAGTCTTGTCTTGATCTGCTCTACAGCGTTGTAGAAGTCAGCACCTAAAATGTCCATCTTGTTGATGAAAGCCATACGAGGTACGTTGTATGTGTCGGCCTGACGCCATACGTTCTCTGACTGAGGCTCTACACCACCTTTGGCACAGAACACACCTACTGCACCGTCAAGTACACGAAGTGAACGCTCAACCTCTACCGTGAAGTCAACGTGACCCGGAGTATCGATGATGTTGATACGGTGTTCCAAAGCGCCCTTTTTCGGCTTTGTGAACTCTTCCAGAGTCCAGTGGCATGTGGTAGCGGCTGAAGTGATCGTGATACCTCTCTCCTGCTCCTGCTCCATCCAGTCCATGGTCGCAGTACCTTCGTGAGTATCACCAATTTTGTAGTTAACACCAGTGTAATACAGGATACGCTCTGTCAGTGTCGTCTTACCGGCATCGATATGAGCCATAATACCAATATTTCTGGTTCTCTCCAATGGATATTCTCTTCCAGCCAAGGTTTTTTCCTCCTATTAGAATCGATAGTGAGCAAACGCTTTGTTTGCCTCTGCCATCTTGTGCATGTCTTCTTTTCTCTTCACTGCTGCGCCTGTGTTGTTTGCAGCATCCATGATCTCGTTCGCCAGTCTCTCCTCCATTGTCTTCTCGCCTCTTGCGCGGGAGAAGTTGGTCAGCCAGCGAAGCGCCAGAGTCTGTCTTCTGTCAGCTCTTACCTCGATCGGCACCTGGTAGTTGGCTCCACCGATACGTCTTGCCTTTACCTCAAGTACGGGCATGATGTTGTTCATAGCCTCTTCAAATACCTCGATAGCCGGTCTGTCAGTCTTTGCTGCGACTCTGTCAAATGCTCCGTATACAATCTTCTGTGCGATACCCTTCTTACCGTCTAACATAATGTTATTGATAAGCTTTGTAACCACTTTGCTGTTGTATAACGGATCCGCTAATACGTCTCTTTTCTGCGTATGTCCTTTACGTGGCACGGTTCTTCCCTCCTTAAACATTGTTTTCTATCAAGAACAGCCGGGCCGCTCCCGATACTTTGATTAATTCACAGGTACTCACATGTGTCTTTCTAATGATACAGTGTAGTGCACAGGCCATACAGGGAAGAAAAGAGTCTCTTCTATCTGTAAACACCTGTAACTTACTTCATCATAGTTCTGTTTGTGACTACAACTTCAGATCTTATTTTTTAGCGTCTTTCGGTCTCTTGGCACCGTACTTGGAACGAGCCTGTCTTCTCTTGGCAACGCCTGCTGTATCCAGTGTTCCTCTTACGATGTGATACCTTGTACCAGGAAGGTCCTTAACACGGCCTCCACGGATCAGGACAACGCTGTGCTCCTGCAGGTTGTGTCCCTCGCCCGGAATATAGCTTGTTACCTCGATTCCGTTGGAAAGACGAACTCTGGCGATCTTACGAAGAGCTGAGTTAGGCTTCTTCGGAGTAGCTGTCTTAACAGCTGTGCAGACACCTCTCTTCTGCGGCGCAGATGTGTCTGTTGCTCTCTTTCTAAGGGAGTTGTACCCTTTCTGAAGTGCCGGAGCTGTAGATTTCTTTACAGAAGTCTGACGTCCCTTTCTTACTAACTGGTTAAATGTTGGCATTTCTTTTCACCTCCTACGATTAAAAATAAGTTACGGGTTTAAACTCTTGCAAGTTTAAGGCGTGCGAAAATACTGCGTATCCCTATGCACGCCAGACTATTTTATTATGGATGTGCCCAAAAGTCAAGGGCCTGCGGGATTTTTTTCTCCCGCAAGCCCCTGTTTTCCGCCTGTTTTTACATATTTTTTACGAATACCACTCACACACAAAGCCAACCGCACTCTCGCCGTAATAGGAGCTCAGGTCATTCGGCACGTCCGACCACACCCACTGTCCATCCACCAGGAACATGACCAGACAGTTCTCATTGCCGCCGTCATTGTTGGGCTCTCCCGGCATCCACGCCGTGTAGGAGAAATCCTCCCCGTTGGTCCACTGGAAATTGCCGTCTGATCCGCGCTGGGCTCCCAGAAAGAGAACCTTTCTTCCGGACTGGTTCGCCAGCTGGACGATCTTGTCGTACTCCGCCTGGCTTCCCACAGTGGCCAGATAGCCTCCCTGAGCCTTGCAGTAGGCGTCCGCCTGTGCCCAGGTCATCCGCTGTCCGACCACCTCATAGCGGTGCTCCCCGGAAGCGCTCTCATCTCCCGCCCCCGCCGCGTCACCGGCATCCTCGGAGGTGCTTCCGTCCGCTGTCACCAGAATCGTACTCTTCACGTCTATCTCATCGCCTGAGGGCTGCACCTGCTCCAGCTTGGCTTCCTTGCCACCACTCTTGTCGCCCCCTGCGCCGCCGCTGGCTGAGGAGGTGATGAACACGCCCACGACCGCCGCGATGGCTGCCACGATCAGTACCGCAAGCACGATAGCCGCAATCTTCCATCCGCTCTTTGTCTGCTTTTCTTCCATATTATAATCTCGCCTCCTTAATACCAGATGCTGCCGGGAGTAAATGACCACAGCTTATATGTATCCCCGTCATAGACAAACTGCGCACTTGCGTAGGAGGAGCCGTCCTTTGTCCGGCTCTCCGGCGCGTCATCAAACAGTCCCTGATAGGTATAGATGACGTCATAGTCATAGCTCAGTTCAGCCTGAAGGCTTCCATTATAAGTTCCCACTTCAGACACATCGCACTCAAAGCCGCTCAGCTGCAGCTGCTGGGCCGAAGAGTACTTATCGGCCTCCAGACTGTTCCTCAGATTCTCGTAATAATCCTCATTGCTGTCAGGAGCCCCCTCCGCGAACAGATCCTTCACCTCATCAAAGGAGCTGCCGGCCAGAGCAGCCTGGCAGTAGGTCTCCATAGCCTCCTGAAGCTTTGTCTCCACAGCCTGCGTTCCCTCTTCCGAGAGCGCCAGACCGGATACCGCGTACTCTGCCTGAGCCGTTGTATCAAACTGGGCCTCGTACGTCTCACACCAGGGTATCTCTGCCTGTATACTGTGAACTCCGTTGAAAATGGAGATCTGATAGCAAGCCTGGCCCTCCTCCTCTGAGACCAGATAATCCTCTGTCAGCTGGACGCCGTCCACCGCTGTCTGCGCTCCCTTTGGCACATAGATACTGTAATCCTGGACGATCAGGCCATCCGCCGAAACTTTCCATGTATCGAAAAACAGCATGGACTTCCGGCTCTGCTTGACCACAGTGACCGTTGTGCTGGACTGCCCCTGCCCGTTTATAGAGTAGTTCACCTCAAAGGTCTGGGTAATCCCGTCCCCCATATTGCCGGCCGGCTTCTGCACCTGGAAATTGGTGATCTCCGGCAGGGAGCTGGCGTCCATGATCTTCTCGTACTGATCCTCCTGGATGAATTCTCCATCCGGGATCTCCAGCATGCCATAGACCTCCTCCCAGTCCTGATCCGCATAGGCCTTAAAGTATTTCTCTGCCACAGAGATAGCGCTGCTGCGGCTGTTCCCGATGGCGAAGAAGGCCACGACCAGCAGCACAAGGCACACCGCCTCCAGGATGACTGCGATCTGCAGCCTGGACATTTTCTTTCGGGGCGCCCCTCCGGCAGCCATGTTCTGGGTAAAATCCTGGTCAAATCCCTGGTTCATGTTCGGATCATAATTCTGGTCCATACCCGGATCGAAGCCCTGGTCCGAGGAGCCCTGCTGCCATTGCTCTGGCTCCGGCTGTGCCTCCGGCTCTACCGACTGGTCAAAGGCTGGCACCTGTTCTTCCGGCCGCTCTGCGCTTTCCACCTGTTCTTCTTCCGGTTCCGTTGCCTGCTCCGGCCCGGCAGTCGGTTCTTCATCACTCTCCATATTTGGCGCGTTTTCCGGCTCAGCCGCAGGCTCCACTTTTGTCTCTCCGGTTTCCTCCGGCACGTACTGTGCCTCACCCTCCAGCTTTGTCCCGCAGTTCTCGCAGAATTTTGAGTCGTCTGTGTTGGCAGTTCCGCAATTTGGACAAATCAGCATTTCTCTCTCCTCCTTTTCCGGCATTTCAGTCAGAAAATGACTGTTTCTGTCTAACTTAGATTTTAATCTCTCGGGACAGACATGGCAATAGTCAATTTGGGAAAATGCCAACAATAAACACCAGCGAGTAACTGGTGTAGAAGACTTGTTCATATACAATTTAGCTATATAATAAATCTGCAATTCTCTCGGAGGTCAAAAACCGCGGGACAGAGTCCTAAATCACGAACTCTGTCCCACGGTTTTCACGTTTCATTCTCCATCTCTTTTCATTCATCTGTCAGTATCAGCCAGCCACTTCTCCACCACAGCAGCCTTCTCTTCCACTGCCTTAGCGATCTGCTCCACTGTCATGTCCATTTTTGCCAGATTGAGAGCTATACTCTGCTTTTCTTCCTGTCTTCCCTTCTGTATTCCTTCCTGTTTGCCTGTCTGTCTTCCCTCTTCCCAGGCCTCTTCCCGCTCCTGTCTTATATGCCTCGCCTGATCATACTCGTATATACTCATCCTCTTTGCCTCCGCTCGATATTTCCTTAAAAAATCCTCAAGGATCCCCTCCCGGATACATTCCGTGATAGTACGCTCCACCGCCTCTTCTATGGGCATCTTTGCGGCATACCTTCTTATGCGGGCTGTGTACTGGGCATAGTCCGCCAGAGTCTTGCACGCCCTCATAAGTTCCGGATTGTGGCCCGCGTTGATGTTCAGCATCACCGCCTCCAGCTCCAGCTTATGCTCTTCCTCCTCCATCTCATATAAGTCGGACAGCTTCAGTATCCGCCTGTCAGGCTGTTGCTCCTCCCCGTTGTAGAAGATGATAAACTGGGGCGGCGGAAGCATTACCTTTTTCCTTCCGTACAGGTTTTCGTTTTTCGTCAGGTCCGCGTACAGATCTGCCAGATACAGAAGCATCCGCAGCGGAAGGTTAGGGCTGTAGGTGGACTGATGCTCATACAGGGAGAGCCGGGAGTCGATCACAAAGGACAGGTCATTTTTGATGGCCATGTAGATGGCGTTCTCCAGCGTGTTGACGCTCAGCGCCCCGGGATTCTTATACTGTTTTCCGCTTACCGCATTATAGAGTCCCAGCAGCTCTTTCCTGTCGCTGAACACCATGGTAAAAAGCGAAGATTTGTAGTTCCGGTCAGGAACGGGATACACCTTCTTTTCCCCGTCTTGCTTCTTCCGGTTCTGCTTCTTCTGTTTTCTGCTCATAGGTACCTCCTTTTCTAATAAATCGCAGGAGGCAGCCTGTAAAAACAAAAACATAAGCTTCAGAACATTGCTTTCAGGAAACCTCTCTGCTTTGTCGATGGGAATAAAAAGCATTGAGATTTCTTTTAGATCTTCTTATCAGACTTACAGACACGGCAGACGCCGCAAAAGAAAAAAACTGCCAGAAATATAATGCTTTGTAACTATAGTAGCACATATTCCTGGCAGTTTCCATAAGATTTTATATAAGATTTTTGAACCTATTTTTTAAACGATTGCTGGCATCAAATGGATTACTTATTACGTATTACCATTTCCGCCACACCATCTTATCCACCACACCGGTGTAGCTCTGGATGATCTTCACCACCTTGGTGCTCACGTTCTCCTCCACAT
>NZ_SPGT01000017.1:0-66811 GCF_005845155.1 Clostridium sp. BSD2780061688st1 H5
ATTAGCTGCACCCTTCCCACTGCCGGGCGGGTCAGGGACTTTCACCCGTTAGAACGTGTGCCCGCCGGGCACACAAAACGGCAGGAGGTCTTTCAAAAGACCGCCTGCACAAGAAACATATAGAGCACTGTGCCGGCTCCGATGCTGAGAAGGTTATTCCTCTTCCACACATGGAGCCCGGCCGTGACCAGCACCGCCGCTGCTTCCGGTATCCCATGAGGAGCCGAGAGCACCGGCGTTGTTTTTAGGCAGTAGACAACCAGCATGCCGATGACAGCCGGCGTCAGCACCCTTCCCAGGTACTGGACCACATCCGGTATCTCCTTCCCTTTTGGAAAGATGAGGAAGGGGACCACCCTGGTGGCAAAGGTGGTCAGAGCCACCGCAAGGATAATAAGCAGCGACATTCCCACACTTAACGGCATACTCTCGCCCCCTCTCTCTCAAGGCGGGTCCGCCCCACAAAGAGGACAAGGACAATGAGCAGCATGGAGGGCAGGACAAAGCTGTCCGCCCCGAAGATCTGCAGACAGATAAACGCCGCCGCCACGCCGATCACCTCCGGCGCCCTGTTCTTCGCGTCCATCCACTGCTCCACAAAGATCACCACAAAGAGGGCTGTCATGGCAAAGTCAATGCCCTCCGAGTTGAAGGGGATCAGCGTCCCCGCAAGGGAACCGATGACTGAGCCGATAACCCAGTAGGACTGATCCATGATGGAGATGGCAAAGAGAAATTTCTCCTCGTCCACATCCGGCGGCACCTTTGTGGTACACAAAAGCGAGTAGGTCTCATCTGTCAGTCCGAAAATCATATACCATCTCTTTTTTCCCATGGAGTGAAATCTGTCCAGCAGGGATATCCCATAGAAAATATGTCTTATATTCACCATCAGCGTCATAAAAACGACCTGGACAAAAGAAATACCCGGCACGAAAAAATTCACCGCCAGATATTGTCCCGAGCCCGCGTACACCAGAAGGCTCATCAGCATAGCCCACAAAAAATTATACCCTTTTTCCGCGTACATCACGCCGAAGGCGATCCCGATAAACAGATACCCTGTCAGAACCGGTATCGTGTACGGGAACGCCTTCCGAAATGCATGTCTGTATCCTCTCATACTTCCTGCGTCCTTTTTATCCTTCTCGTATATTCAATCTACTGCTGCCCCGTCGAGGCCGCCTCCAGATCGGCCAGAGCCTCCGCCAGGATAGCGTCCGACGCCACAGCCTGGTCGTAGGCCGCCTGGACCTGGTCCATCAGCCGGGCCGCATCCTCCTGGGATGCCAAAAGCTGCGCCGCATCCTTCGTGTCCTCATCCGGCAGCTCCTCCTCCACACAGGGCTTCCCTGTCTCCTTGTCCTCCCCGATATAGAGAGTCTCAAGGCCGGGAACCATAGTGTAGATATCCTTTATCTTCATATCATAGCGGACGAACGCCAGATATGTGTCCCTGTATTTTCCCCGCTTCGTGTAGATCCTCAGATTTTCGTATCCTTCCGCGAAGGGGCTCTGCGCAGTCCTCTCCTCATAGTACCTTCGGACTGCCTCTGTAATTTGGGAGTCTGTCTCCTCCGTCAGCGGATTGCTCTCCGCCTCCTGCCATCCTTTGTTCTCTGTCTGCACGTCTTCACTCTGGACGGATACGGCCTGGGCCTTCCTGTCCCTGGCACTGTCCTGTGCAGCTTTGTCCCCTCCGTAAACAGCTCCGGCAGCTGCTGCGGCCACGGCCAGCAGCGCACAGACAGCGATCACTGTCATGCGACTTCTGCTTCCCGCGTCCTGGCTGCCCTTTTTTCTGTTTTCTTTCATGATAACCTCCATTACATCTGTGATCATCAGGCGCCGGCAGACAAGGGGCACTACAAATGATACTCGCAAACATTTAAAAAGTCAAGGCAGGTCCATCAGGCAGTTTTTTTCAAATTTCCCCTTGTTTTTTCCAGTTGGTTGTGCTATTATACTATTTGTCTCTGTAGCTCAGTGGATAGAGCACTGCCCTCCGGAGGCAGGTGCGCCAGTTCGACTCTGGTCAGAGACGTAAAGAGGAACAGCTTCAACGGCTGTTCCTCTTTTTTTGTGGGATACGCCCCGAGGACGTCTCCTTCAGCTCTCCGGCCTGTCCATCGCCCAGAGGGGCAGGCTCAGCCTGTCTTCCTTCCGCTTGTAGTGGTAGGGAATGTCTGACAAAACCTCCTCCTCCCTCACCTGGGTCTCATTGATCTCCTTTACGATCATGGCCGTCTCCCGCCAGGAGGGGGCGCTGCTGTCAGGCACGATGATCACCTCGTGGATACTGCTTGGAAGCACGTAGAAGTCCTCCTTCAGATAGCTTCCGATATGCTTCAGGACATCCTTATATAGGACTGCCGCTGCCCCGAAGTTCCGAATGCGGTTTGTGAGGATGTACATGCTGTATCCCCGCCGCTCATCCGGATCCTCCTCCGGGGCGGCCGGCCCCTCCTCCTCCGTCAGGAGGGCGTACAGCGTTGTAAACTCCTCCGGGAGGAGCCTTTCTGTGTTGGCGCGGGCCTCCTCGTAGATCTCCTCTTTGGTGACCTTCCACCACTCCAGATGCTCGTTCCTCACAAGCATGGTGGCGATCCTGTCATCCTCCTTCATGTCCACCAGCACGTGGAAGACGATGGCCAGATCCAGATAGGGGACGTAGGGCACCTGCCGGAGCAGCTCCCGGTTCTTCTCCCTGTTGATGAGCTGATAAATCAGCCTGGGCCGCACATTGACGTACTTTGTCACAAACTCCCCCTCCCAGGAATGCCGCGTCCGCACATGGGCGTAGAGGCTCAGGATCTGGTCCGCCACCTGTTCAAAGGGACAGCCCTGCCTGTACCGCTCATAGTACTCCTCCAGATAGATGGTGGGGGACACATTGACGCCTGGCTCGCAGAACACGATCCCCTTCCTCTTCATCCCGTTGTTTTTTGTCACCTGTCTGACGTAGAGAGATCTTCCCCCGTCAAGACTGCCTCTTAACTTCTCTTCCATCCGCTCTATAAACTGTTCATACGACATAGTTCTCCTTTCCCTGCATGTCAACTTGTGAAGTGCTGCCTGAAACAGGCTGATCTGAAAAAAGATATTCAGAGCTCCCATGACCCGGGCTCCCGGAACGAATATTATGGTGACTTATATTATAAAAAAGCCCTGCAAAAAATGCAAGGCTTTTCAGACATTCTTTTTAATTTTCAGAGCAGATTATACTCTGGACAGATACTCGCCTGTACGTGTGTCGATCTTCAGCACATCGTCCTGGTTCACAAAGAGGGGAACCATGATCTGCGCGCCTGTCTCCACGATAGCCGGCTTTGTAGCGCCTGTGGCTGTATCGCCCTTCACGCCCGGCTCTGTCTCTGTCACGCGGAGCTCAACTGTGATAGGCGGCTCGATAGCAAACACATTTCCCTCGTGGGAGATCACCTTTACTGTGTCGTTCTCTTTTACGAACTTGAGGGAGTCGCCCACAACGTCCGCGTTGACAGCCAGCTGGTCAAAGGTCTCCATGTCCATGAAGTTGTAGAGATCTCCGTCTGAGTACAGATACTGCATATCCTTTCTGTCGATATGAGCTGTCTCAAATTTCTCTGTGGGGCGGAATGTCTTCTCAACAACGCCGCCGTTGATAATGTTCTTTAACTTTGTACGAACAAAAGCCGCGCCTTTACCCGGCTTTACGTGCTGGAAATCAAGAATCTGATAAATGTTTCCCTCAATCTCCACAGTTAATCCGTTTTTAAAATCTCCTGCTGAAACCATTATAATCCTCCTTAAACTGTACCTTCAGATAGCACATGTCGTTCTTTTTCACTTGTTCCATTTTATAATACTCTGGTACTTTTTTCAACCTTTTTTTCCATTCAGGCTCTTTCTGTAAAAATGGAGCACGATTTTTTCCAGATAGCGCTTCAGGACGATCTGGATCTCCTCCCTGGGGTGGATGGGCTTTACGAGGATGCTCGGGATCCCCGCCCGCTTTGCTCCCCACACGTCGGTAAAGAGCTGATCCCCTATGAACACCGTGCTCTCCCTGTCCGTGCCCATAATCTCCATAGCCCTGAGATAATTTTTCACAGAGGGCTTATGGGCATTGTAGACATAGTCCACCTGGATGGGCTCATTGAAGGTCTTCACCCGCTTCTCCTGGTTGTTGGAGATCAGGCAGCACCGAAAGCCAATATCCTTGAGTCTTGCAAAGAGACGCACCGCCCGCTCGTCGGCAGGCGCCCCGTGGGGGACAAGGGTGTTATCGATGTCAAAGATCAGGCCCCGCACACCCTCCTCGTACAGCTTCTCAAAATCTATCACGTATGTGGAAGCCACATACCTGTCGGGAAAAAATCGATCAAACATTATTTATCTTCCATCTCCGTCAGCTTCTGGATCATTTCCTCGCACACCTGGAGCACAGTCTTTCCGTCTGTGTTCACCACAATGTCCGCGGCCGCCTCATATTTCTCCCGGCGCTGCTCCATCAGCTCTGAAATCCCCTGCACATTCTTCCGCCCGTTGAGCACTGGGCGGTTGTTGCTGTCCTTCACTCTCTCATAGATGGTCTCCGGACTTGCGGTCAGAAGAACGACCCGGCCGTTCTTCTTCATCTCAGCCACATTTCTCTCCCGCATGGCTACGCCGCCTCCGCAGGAGATAACCGTGTTCTTCCTGGACTGCATCTCGATCAGCAGGTTCGTCTCCAGCTCGCGGAAATACTCCTCACCGTATGTGGCGAAGATATCCTGGATACTCATCTCTTCCCGCTCCTCGATCACCTGGTCCATCTCCACGATATTCATGGCGAACATGGTGCTCAGATAATCGGAGATGGTTGTCTTTCCGGCCCCCATAAATCCGATGAGGATAATATTGTAGTCAAACAGCTTTCTCGCCTGGATACGCTTGCTGTTGCGGTTGATCCGGCGGAAGACATCGTAGATCTCTTCTCTGTATTTATTGTCACCAAGCTTCTCCTTCAGACGCGCCGCCTGCTTTGCCTCCTGCTGGGGCTGGAGAATGGGCATGCCGTACTCTTCCTTGTAGGCCATGATCTTCTCCACTATGGCGTTTCTCTCTACCAGCGCATCAATAATCTTGTCGTCGCACAGCGCAAGCTGTTCACGGTACATCTCCAAATCGTTCATCGCTTTTCTCTCCTGTTATATTATCCCAAAATACATTTTCATATTATAGCAAAACACATGCAGATTTTCAATGAGTATAGGCGAAAAAGCGGGCTTTCCTTCCTTACGTTTAATCTTTTGGCAGAAACCATAGATATATTCTATCATCCGCCACAAAAACATGAATTTGTTTTATCTTTAACAATATTTTATAATAGTATCATAGCAAGTTCAGATTATCTGAAAAACCAAAATAACGGAGGTATATTAAATGAAGAACAACTTCAAACACATCTTCAGCCCCCTCACGATCAACGGCATGACACTGCCGAACCGCGTTGTCATGATGCCCATGGGAAGCGACTTTGCCGGACACACTGGAGAGCTGAGCGATGAGCACATCAAATACTACGAGCTGCGCGCCAGAGGCGGCACAGGACTCATCATCGTGGAAAATGTATGTGTGAAATATCCGGAGGGCTCCAACGGGACAACCCAGCTGCGCATTGACAAGGACTGCTACATTCCCCGTCTTTTCAATCTGACAGAGGCCTGTCACAAATACGGCGCCTGCATGGGTGTACAGCTGAACCACGCCGGCGCTTCCGCCATGTCCTCAAGGATCGGCATGCAGCCCGTCTCCGCCTCCACTCTTCCCTCCAAGGAAGGCGGAGAGAGACCCCGCCCGCTGACAAGGGAGGAGCTCGAGAGTATCGCAAAGGATTACGGCGCTGCCGCACGCCGCGCGGTAAACGCAGGCTTTGACATGGTGGAGATCCACGCCGGACACTCCTACCTGATCAGCCAGTTTCTCTCACCGACTATGAACGACCGTACAGACGAGTTCGGAGGCTGCGCCGAGAACCGCGCCCGCTTCTGCCGCATGGTCATCGATGAAGTGCGCGCGGCCGTCGGACCGCGAGTGCCGATTTCCCTCCGTCTGAGCGTGGACGAGCTTGTAGAAGGCGGAAACACAGTGGAAGACTGCCTGGAATACCTGGAGTTCTTAAATGACGGTGTGGACATGTTCGACACCTCCTCCGCCCTGAACCCCTCCATCCAGTACCAGATCGACGCCAACTATCTGGAGGACGGATGGCGCTCCTACATGGCAAAGGCTGTCCGTGACAAATTCCACAAACCGACCATCGCTATCGGAAACATCCGCAATCCCCAGGTGGCTGAGGACATCCTGGATCGGGGCGACGCGGATCTGATCGGTATGGGCCGCGGACTGATCGCAGACCCCGACTGGTGCAACAAGGCAAGATACGGACATGTGGAAGACATCCGCAAGTGTATCTCCTGCAACATCGGCTGCGTGGGCAACCGTATCGGAGGCAACAAGCCTCTGCGCTGCACCGTGAACCCGGACCTCATAAACGGAGAAGCCTACAAGAAACAGAAGGTAAACAAGCCCTGCAATGTAGTTGTAGTGGGCGCCGGCACCGCCGGACTTGAGGCTGCCTGCACAGCCGCTGAGGTGGGCTGCAATGTTACACTTCTGGAAAAGCAGGACCACATCGGCGGACTTTCCGTGGAGATTTCCAGAATTCCGGCCAAGAAGCGTCTGGCGGACTTCCCCACCTACCTGAAGCACCGGGCAGAGGGACTTTCGAACCTGACCATCAAGACAGGCGTGGACGTAACTGTGGACATGATCAAATCCTATGAGCCGGATCTGGTTGTAAACTCCACCGGTTCCGTACCGCTCCTTCCGCCTATCGAGGGACTCCATGAGAACCTGGGCAAGGAGGGCACAGGAGTGTACGGCATCAAGGATCTGATGGGCGACATCCCGGCCTTTGACAAGGACATGACTGGCAAGAAGGTCATCGTCATCGGCGGCGGCGCTGTGGGACTTGACGTGGTAGAGTTCTTCGCTCCCCGCGGAGCCGAGACGACCATCATCGAGATGATGCCTGTGATCGGAAAGGGTCTGGACGCTTCCACTACCTCCAGCATGAACGAGTGCATGGGAAAGCACAATGTAACGCAGCTCGTAAACACAGCCCTGCAGAAGGTAAATCCCCACTCCTTCACCGTAAAACGCGACGGCAAGGAGGAGGAGCTCCCCTTCGACTACGGCTTTGTCTGCCTCGGCATGAAGGCCTACGCTCCTCTCTGGAATGAGATCGCAGAGGGCTTTGACGGCGAGGACACAGAGATCCTCAACATCGGCGACTCCGTTCGCGCCCGCCGTATCATAGACGGAACAGACGCAGGGCGCCACATGGTGCTTGCCACATTAGACAGACTGGGATACCTGTAGAGCGCACCCCGAAAAATGCTCCGGGTACAGTCAAAAACATCCTTATCCTATGAATAATGAATAAATGAACACATTCGTGTTCGCAGAGAAATGATCCCGCGGGATCCGGACCTCTTTCAGTCTCCGGAACTTCGCGGGATCATTTCTTTTTCCTCGGCTGAAGGCGATGCATAAATAAACGTTTTTAAATAATATTTATAAATAATATGAATTTTTAAAACAGTTTAACCTGTGGTACAATCGAATAGTTTTAGGTAGGACGGCCGATTTACCAGAACATTGTAACTCCTCGTATGTAATGATTTACAGAAAGGAATGTGAGAGAAAATGAAAAAACTCTTAAAGACACCTCTGTGGGCACAAATTCTCGCTGGTATCATAATCGGTATCATAATCGGTATTGTGTCCCCGAAAGCAGCAGATTTTATTTCTCCGCTGGGCGACATCTTTCTCAACCTGCTGAAAATGCTGATCGTACCGCTTGTGCTCTTCAGTATTACAAACGGCATTTGCTCCATGAAGGATGCCAAACAGCTCCGCTCTGTCGGCGGAAGGATTGTCATTTACTACACGCTTTCAACTGTGGCGGCATCCATCTTCGGCGTGATCGGCGGAATGATCACCCAGCCGGGCAAAAACGTATCTGATTTCGTTTTATCAGGAGAGGCCGCGGAGGCTTCTGACTTTGATATGGTGGAGAACATCATCTCCTGGTTCCCGGACAACATCGTCAAGGCCATGGTGGACGCCAACATGATCCAGATCATCGTGTTCTGTCTGTTCTTAGGTGTGGCCCTGCTGGCGTTGGGCGACCAGGCATCCACCTTTGTAAAGATCATCAAGGAAGGCAACGATATCATGCTGAAGATCACATCCTACGTGATTGGCTTTTCCCCCATCGGTATCCTGTCCCTGATGGCCTCCATGGTTTCAACCTTATCCGGAGCAATGGTAAAGGAAGTAATCGTATTTATCCTCACGATAGATATCACCATCCTTGTGTTCATGGTTGTATTCTATCCCACGGTGCTGAAGCTTCTGGCCAGGGTAAATGTGGGCAAATTCTTCAAAAAGATATCCACATCCATGCTGGTTGCCTTTACCACAACCTCATCAGCGGCCACACTTCCGGTATCCATCAAGATTGCGGAGGAAAGGCTGGGATGTTCAGAGAAGGTTTACGGCTTTACCCTTCCTCTGGGAAATACATGCAACATGGATGGAGCCGCCATCCAGTACAGTGTCATCGCAATCTTTGCCTGCAACCTGTTTGGGCTTGACATCACGCCGGAAAGGATCTTCCAGTTTATTTTCTTAAGCCTGATCCTCTCCATCGGCGCAGCCGGCGTAAAGGGCTCCGGCATTGTCATGTCCACTATCATCATCCAGACCATCATCGGAGATGCAGGCCTGACGCTCATCCCGATCCTGGCCGCAGTATGGCCGATCCTCGATCCATTCGCCACCATGGCCAACAACGTGGGAGACCTGACCGGCACCACGCTTGTGTCGAAGAGCCTGAAGATGCTGGACGAGGATGTATATAACAGCTAGGGCAGACAGCTACAATCTCCCTCTGGACATTTCCACCCTTTTCTTTTAAAATAGAAACTACATTTCAGGCAAAAGAGAGGATAAACCAATGGCAGAAAAGACACTGGAACAGGTCACAAGGGAGATAGAGCAGGTTCTGAAGTTTAACGACGCAGGCCAGACCATAAAGCAGATCAGCCAGGCGCTGGAGCTGGAGGAGGACTACATCAGCAGCATCCTCGTCTGCCGCCAGAGCCACTCTGACGATGCGGCCTCCATCGCCCACATGGTCATGATGGAGTAGCAAAAGACAGGAATAACAGAAAACAGCCCAAAAAAAGGCGGCAGCGCCGGGTCATGCACATGGCATGTTCACCCGGGCGCTGCCGCCTTTTTCTATCTTATATTTCAGTCCCATGCTTTACTGCGGTCCTGAAGCGTCCTACTGATCCTCCAGCACAAGCTTTGCGAACTCGTCCACACTCATGCTGCCGATATCTCCCTCGTCTCTTCTGCGGACGGAAACGCACTCTCCCTCCACTTCCTTCTCGCCGACGATGAGCATATAGGGAACCTTCTCCATCTGGGCGCTGCGGATCTTGTAGCCCAGCTTCTCGCTCCTTAAGTCTGTCTCCACGCGGACGCCTGCTGCCTTCAGCTCGTCAGATACCTTCTTCGCGTAGTCGGCAAACTTCTCGGACACAGGAAGGATCTTCACCTGCACAGGTGAGAGCCATACCGGGAATTTTCCGGCGTAATGCTCGATGAGGATACCGATGAAGCGCTCGATGGAGCCAAATGCCACCCTGTGGATCATGATGGGACGGTGCTTCTCTCCGTCTGCCCCCGTGTACTCCAGGTCAAATCTCTGGGGCATCTGGAAGTCAAGCTGGATGGTTCCGCACTGCCAGGTCCTTCCGATGGAGTCCTCCAGATGGAAGTCGATCTTCGGGCCGTAGAAGGCGCCGTCTCCCTCGTTCACTACATAGTCCAGTCCAAGAGACTCCAGAGCGCCTCTGAGGGCGTTTGTAGCCATCTCCCACTCCTCGTCCGTACCCATACTGTCCTCGGGCCTTGTGGAGAGCTCTACGTGGTATTTAAAGCCGAATTTGGAGTACACCTCGTCGATCAGCTTTGCCACGCCCTTGATCTCGTCCTGCACCTGATCCTCTGTCATGAAGATGTGGGCATCGTCCTGTGTGAAGCAGCGCACCCGCATCAGACCGTGGAGCTGTCCGGATTTCTCATGGCGGTGTACCAGTCCCAGCTCGCCCACCCGCATAGGCAGGTCCTTGTAGGAGCGGGGCTCCACCTTGTAGACCAGCATGCCGCCGGGGCAGTTCATGGGCTTCACCGCATAGTCCTCGCCGTCAATGACTGTGGTGTACATATTGTCCTTATAGTGATCCCAGTGTCCGGAATTCTCCCAGAGATGGCGGCTCAGGATGATAGGTGTGGAGATCTCCACATAGCCTTCTCTTGTGTGCAGCTTTCTCCAGTAGTCGATGAGCAGGTTCTTGAGCACCATTCCCTTGGGAAGGAAGAACGGAAATCCCGGGCCTTCCTCCATGATAGCAAAGAGTCCCAGCTCCTTTCCAAGCTTTCTGTGGTCCCTCTTCTTGGCCTCCTCGATCTTGGCCAGATACTCGTCCAGCTCCGCCGCCTTGGGGAAGGAGGTGCCGTAAATCCTTGTCAGCATCTGGTTGTGCTCATCGCCGTGCCAGTAGGCGCCTGCCACGCTCTGAAGCTTCAGGGCCTTGATCACGCTTGTGTTGGACACGTGTGGGCCTGCGCACAGATCCACGAACTCGCCCTGCCTGTAGAGGCTGATCTCCTCTCCCTCAGGGAGATCCTGGATGAGCTCCACCTTGTAGGGCTCTCCTCTGTCCTCCATGAGCTTTAAGGCCTCCTCCCTGCTGACCGCGCTCCTCTCCAGAGGAAGGGCCTCCTTCACGATCTTCTTCATCTCTTTTTCCACTTCAGCCAGGTGCTCCGTGGTAAACGGAAAGCTGAATTCAAAGTCATAGTAAAAGCCGTCCTTGATAGCCGGTCCGATGGCGCACTTTGTGTCCGGCCAGAGGCGCTTCACTGCCTGCGCAAGGATGTGGGATGTGGTGTGGCGGAACGCCTCCTGTCCCACTTCGTCCGCGAATGTCAGATCCTGAACAGACCCGTCTTTCATGCTTACTTTCATAGTCTTTTTCTCCTTTCTCTGCTTTCATCCAGACAGCCGCCGGAGGACTTTTCTCCAAATTAAAAAGCGCCCCTGCCGGGACTGCCTCTTCGTCCTCCGCAAGGGTGCATCTTTTCTCTGCACGGTTCCACCTTTATTTTTCACTCAAAAGGATTTCCTGAAAACAAAATCCTGTCCCTTAACGCGGGCTGCGTCACCACTTACTGAGCCATTGGGCTGTTCCGCAGTGCGGCTCGGGAATGGTTTTCATCGTCCATCTGCTATAAGGGACTTCCAGCATCACGCCCCTCTCTCTGGATAGCTCCGGAGGACTACTCGTTTCCGTCTGTGCCTTTCCTGTCTGAGATTGTGTTTTTGTTCCTCGCCGGCCTTTCTGTCCGTGCTTTGGACCTGCCAGCTATTTTTATTATATCCATCTGACGGAAAAAGTCAATCCTTTTATCCCGGAAACAGACAGCTCCTCTAGGTCCGGTCAATGGCCGCTCCCACATCCACCCGGAACTGATCCCAGGCGTCCTCATGCTCCACAAAGTATTTGGGACAGATCTTTCCCGTCACATCGTAGTGACGGATCACATCGTTTTCATCCAGCCCGAACTTCAGACAGAGCCAGGCGGTGAGCTGCACCATGGAGCGGTAGGTGGCGTCGTTAAACTTCCCCGTCTCGTCCGGATGGCAGCACTCGATAGACACAGTGTCGATGTTCCTGGAGTTGGAGGCGTAGGCCACCTCCCAGGTGGGCACACACTGGACGATCTCCCCGTCCAGGCCCACGATAAAGTTGCTGCTGGCCTGGGTCTCGTGGCTGTCCTTGAGCCCCTCAAAGTAGTTCCGGTTGTCCATGGCCGTAGAGCCGGGATTAGCCGTGTAGTGGATCACGATACCGGTGATGCGCTGTGTGGCGTCCCCCGGCCTGGAGTAGGGGTTGACGGTCAGAAGCTCCACGTCTATATCCGGCCTGGTGGCGTCCACCTGGGCGTTGTCGTACTCTATGTAGCCGCCGCCCAGCCACTGGGGACGGGCCACCCGGATGACCGCCAACACGGCAAGCAGGGCTGCCAGAATGATCAGCCCTGCCTTCCAATATGTTTTCATCTGTCTCTGATGCTGTACCTTTGTCTTTCTCTTCTTTATTCTTCCTGTTCGCCTGCTCATCATAGGATCTCCATCTTCCTTACCTGTTCATTCTATCATATTCAGAGTAAGAAAATATGAAGACTTACTTATGATTTTATAAATTTTATCTGCCGAATGTAAATTTATAGCTGGTGACTGTGTCGTATGTCTCCCCCGCCCGCACCACGGGACCGGCAAAATCCTCCTTGTGCACAGCGTCCGGGAAATACTGGGTCTCAAAGCAGACGCCGCTCCGCTTTCCGTAAGCGCATCCGCCCTTTCCCGCATCTCCCTCCAGGAAATTGCCGCAGTAGAGCTGCATGCCTGGAAGGTCCGTGTACACCTCCATGGAGATGCCGCTCTTCTCACAGCTCAGACCGGCCACCTTCCGGAAGCCGGAGCCATTCAGGGCCCAGTTGTGGTCGTAGCCGCCGCCGAACTTCAGCGCCTGGTAGTCTTCTTCGATATCCCTGCCAATCTCTTTGCTCTCCCGGAAATCCATGGGAGTTCCCTCCACTGGTGTGATCTCTCCTGTGGGGATGGACTGGGCGTCCGCCTCTGTGTAGGCGTCCGCATCGATCCACACCTCCTGGTCCAGGATAGTGCCCGAGCTCTGCCCTGCAAGGTTGAAGTAGCTGTGGTTGGTCATGTTGAGAAGGGTATCCTCCTTTGGCACAGCGTGATAGTGGATCTTCACCTCATTGTCCCCTGTCAGAGTGTAGGTGACTGTGATATCCACTTCTCCCGGGTATCCCTGATCTCCGTCCGGGCTGTGAAGACTCAGCACGATGTGATCCTTCCCGTACTCTTCCACTCTCCACATCCGCTTGCTGTAGAAGTCCATGCCGCTGTGGAGATTGTTTCCATTGTCATTTTTGTCCAGCTGATACGTCCTTCCATTCAGCTCAAAGGAGGCGCCTCCGATGCGGTTGGCCACTCTTCCCACGATAGCTCCGAAAAATTTGTCTCCGGCCTCATATCCAGCCGCATCATCATAGCCAAGAACTACATCGACCAGCTTTCCTTCCCGGTCCGGCACAAGCACCTTCACCAGAGTGGCGCCGTAATCTGATACTGCGATCTGCATGCCGTTTTTATTATCCAGTGTGTACAGAGTGGTCTCCCACCCTGCGGATGTCTTTCCAAATGTCTCTGTCATATGCTTTACCCCCTGTCTGTCAGAAGCCCGCCCAAAAAGGGCAGGCTTCGTCCTGAAATCTCTTTCTATTCGTCCACGCTGTAGTTGGGAGCTTCCTTCGTGATATGGATATCATGGGGATGGCTCTCCTTTAAGGATGCTGCTGAAATCTTGATGAAGCGGGCATTTGTCTTCAGCTCCTCAATGGTAGATGTTCCGCAGTATCCCATACCGGACCGGAGTCCGCCCATGAGCTGGAATACCGTATCTTCCACGGTTCCCTTGTATGCCACACGGCCCTCTACGCCCTCGGGAACAAGCTTCTTGGCGTTCTCCTGGAAGTAGCGGTCCTTGCTTCCGTTCTCCATGGCTGCAATGGATCCCATGCCCCTGTATACCTTGTACTTTCTTCCCTGGAACAGCTCGAAAGTTCCCGGGCTCTCGTCACATCCCGCAAAGATGCTTCCCATCATACATACATTGGCGCCTGCGGCAATGGCTTTTGTCATGTCGCCGGAGTACTTGATCCCTCCATCGGCAATGATCGGGATACCGTACTTGTCCGCCACCTCATAGCAGTCCATGACCGCCGTGATCTGGGGCACGCCGATACCGGCCACGATACGTGTCGTGCAGATGGACCCCGGACCGATGCCGACTTTGACCGCGTCAGCGCCGGCCTTGATGAGGGCCTCAGCAGCCGCGCCTGTTGCCACATTACCTGCAATGACCTGCAGATCCGGGAATTTGCTCTTGACCATGTCAATGGTGTGCAGCACATTGGCAGAGTGTCCGTGGGCAGAGTCAAGCACCACAACGTCCACCTTGGCATTCACCAGCTCCTGGGCTCTCTCCAGGCAGTTGGCTGTGATCCCAAGGGCAGCGCCGCACAGGAGACGTCCCTGCTCATCCTTGGCAGACAGCGGATATTTGATCTGCTTCTCTATATCTTTGATGGTGATCAGGCCTTTCAGGTTAAAATCATCATCAACGATGGGTAATTTCTCTTTTCTCGCCTTGGCCAGGATTTTCTTGGCCTCCTCCAGGGTGATGCCCTCCTTTGCGGTGATCAGTCCCTCAGATGTCATGGACTCCTTGATCTTCTTTGTAAAGTCCTCCTCAAACTTCAGGTCACGGTTGGTAATGATACCCACCAGCTTTCTGCCCTCGGTGATGGGGACACCGGAAATCCGGAATTTGCCCATCAGCTCATTGGCGTCTGCCAGTGTGTTTTCCGGGGAAAGATAGAATGGATCCGTGATAACGCCGTTCTCTGAACGCTTTACCTTGTCTACCTCTTCCGCCTGCTGTTCAATAGACATATTTTTATGGATGATACCAATGCCGCCCTGGCGCGCCATGGCGATAGCCATGCGGTGCTCTGTGACCGTGTCCATTCCGGCACTCATCATGGGAATATTCAGTCTGATCTTCTTTGTAAGATATGTGGACAAGTCTACCTGATTTGGGATTACCTCTGAGTATCCTGGCACTAAAAGCACATCGTCAAATGTGATTCCCTCTCCGATAATTTTACCCATCGTTTATTCCTCTCTTTCTTTTGTCATGTTTAACTGCTATCATACCCAAAGACTGCTGTCTTTGTCAATAACTTTTCCTTTATTGCACCAATTTTGTCGTGCCTGCTATTTCCGGATAACTTTTCTTGGCGCCATGAGGAAAAAGCCCTCCACCAGGTCGCTGTTTGGCTCAATAAGTATCTTTGCCGTCTCCCCTGCCCTTGTAAATACGAGGACATAGCGGTTCGGGGCAGATGTGATGCCGCTGCTGTAATCATAGATCTTTCCTGTTTTGTAGGACTGCAGCTGGAAGGCTCCCTCCGGGGCAAGCAGCTCCATATCCTTCACATTTACAGAGAGCATGTGCTTCCTGCGCTCCTTGTGCATCACCTTGTCAATGTCCAGGTCTCCGTTAATGTAAATGTATTCGTACTCCACATCCATCCTCCTGAACAGAAATACGTCAGCCACAACAAACAGTATAGGCACAAGAATTAAAAGGGGCACTAAAAAAGCGATAAAAAAGCTGATTACTGTCAGCACGATCAGCAGGATTTTCATCGCTATATCCTTCCCGTCTGTCTTCTTCTTGACCAATTGCTCTGTATAGAAGTCACCCATCTTTCTTCCTCCAATGTCAGTTTCTCAGGCAGGATTTGCCTGTGGACATTATAGCACATCCAAATATAAAAAGAAAACTCCCCGGGGGGAGTTTTCTAAATTTTCATCTTTATAAAGAAGCGTGATTACATCATGCCCATTCCGCCGCCTGCCGGTGCTGCCGGAGTCTCTTCTTTGATGTTCGCAACAACGGACTCTGTTGTCAGCAGAGTGGAGGCAACGCTTGTGGCGTTCTGAAGAGCGCTTCTTGTAACCTTTGCAGGATCAAGGATACCGGACTTCACCATATCCACATACTCTTCCTTGTAAGCGTCAAAGCCCTGTCCCGGCTCGGACTCTCTTACCTTGTTGATGATGACAGCGCCCTCCAGTCCGGCGTTGGCAACGATGTGGAACAGAGGAGCCTCCAGAGCTTTCAGCACTACGTTTGCACCTGTCTTCTCGTCACCTTCCAGCGTGTCAGCAAGTTTTGCCACTTCCTTGGAAGCGTGGATGTATGCGGAACCGCCGCCTGCGATGATGCCTTCCTCAACAGCTGCTCTTGTAGCTGCCAGGGCATCCTCCATCCGGAGTTTGGCCTCTTTCATCTCAGTCTCTGTGGCAGCGCCTACACGGATAACAGCAACGCCGCCTGCCAGCTTGGCAAGTCTCTCCTGTAATTTCTCTCTGTCAAAGTCAGATGTCGTCTCCTCGATCTGTGCCTTGATCTGAGCGATACGCGCCTGGATAGCGTCCTTCTCTCCAAGTCCGTCTACAATGACTGTGTTCTCCTTCTGAACCTTTACAGATTTCGCGCGTCCGAGCTGATCCATTGTAGTCTCCTTCAGATCCAGGCCCAGCTCGTCGGAGATCACCTGTCCGCCTGTCAGGATAGCGATATCCTCCAGCATGGCTTTTCTTCTGTCGCCGTAGCCCGGAGCCTTGACAGCCACTACGTTGAAGGTTCCTCTCAGCTTGTTGACGATCAGAGTTGTCAGAGCCTCGCCCTCTACATCCTCAGCGATGATGAGAAGTCTTGCGCCGGCCTGCACAACCTGCTCCAGCAGAGGCAGGATCTCCTGAATGTTGGAAATCTTCTTGTCTGTGATGAGGATGTAAGGATCCTCCAGGTTGGCCTCCATCTTATCCATATCTGTGCACATGTAAGCGGATACATAACCGCGGTCGAACTGCATACCTTCTACAAGATCCAGCTCGGTCTTCATGGTCTTGGACTCCTCGATGGTGATGACACCGTCGTTGGAAACCTTCTCCATGGCCTCTGCTACCATCTCGCCCACTTCGTCATCGCTGGCTGAGATTGCCGCAACTCTGGCGATCTGGTCTCTTCCTGTCACCTTGCTGCTCATACCCTGGATGGCCTCAACAGCTTTATCTGTAGCTTTCTTCATACCTTTTCTCAGCACGATGGGGTTAGCGCCTGCTGCCAGGTTCTTCATTCCCTCGTGAACCATTGCCTGTGCAAGAACTGTAGCTGTTGTAGTACCGTCACCAGCTACATCGTTTGTCTTGGAAGCAACCTCGCGGATGAGCTGTGCGCCCATGTTCTCAAACGGATCCTCAAGCTCGATCTCCTTTGCGATAGTCACACCGTCGTTTGTGATGAGGGGTGCTCCGAATGATTTGTCAAGGACAACATTTCTTCCCTTCGGTCCAAGTGTCACCCTTACTGTATCTGCCAGCTGATTTACACCTGACTCCAGTGCTGCTCTGGCATCTGCTCCGTATTTGATTTCCTTTGCCATGATAATCAATCCTCCTGTTTTCTGATTTAAGTTTTATTCTCAGATTTGATGTTAAAATTCTGATGCACTAAGCTGATCCTACTCGATCACTGCAAGGATATCACTCTGTCTTACGATGATGTAGGACTCCTCGTCCAGCTCCACTTCTGTTCCCGCATATTTGGAATAGATAACCTGCTGGCCTTCCTTCACATGCATCTCCACTTCTTTGCCGTCCACTACTCCGCCCGGGCCAACTGCGATCACTTCAGCCTGCTGGGGTTTCTCTTTGGACTGTCCCGGCAGGACGATACCGGACTTTGTAGTCTCTTCAGCAACTAACTGTTTCAATACAACTCTGTCTCCCAATGGTACTAATTTCATGAATGGTTCCTCCTTTAAGCTATCTATATAAATTTTATATTTGTCAGCACTCTTAAATGGAGAGTGCTAATAAACTCTAGTAATAAAATAGCACTCTCCATTTGTTTTGTCAACACACTTTATTTCAGTTTATATTATTTTTATAAAATCCATTTTCCACAGAGAAAACGAGCCGGCTCCCCTCTCTGTCGAAATACCGCTCCTTCACCGAGCCCTGACAGCTCACCTCCTCCGGCCTTATGCTGCAGTCGTACTCTGCATCCAGGGAGAGGTCCGTCAGCTCCCCCTCCTCCACTGTCATATACATATACTCTCTGTCCGGGTCATATGCAGTGATCCTGCAGACATATTCTCTTTCATCCATCAGCTCCCCCTCCAGGTAGACGTGGAGCATCCTGAGCACTGCAGTGCTTCCCTCGTACATAGTCGTCCTCCTTCCCAAAAGAAGGGCATCAGTTTCCCGATACCCTTTCTCTTCATCATTCGTCTTATTTTTATAAAAGATTATTTGTTTCTCTCAGCCTTGATCTTTTCCAGCTCTGTGAAGACATAGTCGTTGACTACCTTGATATATGTCCCCTTCATGCCGGATGACCTGGACTCGATGACGCCGGCGCTCTCAAACTTGCGCAGCGCGTTTACGATGACGGACCTTGTGATGCCCACGCGGTCAGCGATCTTGCTGGCGACCAGGATGCCCTCTGTGCCCTCCAGCTCGTCAAAAATATGGATGATGGCCTCCAGCTCAGAAAAGGAGAGTGTACTGATAGCTGACTGGACGATATGTTCTTTGCGTGTCTCCTCTGCGTTTTCTTCATTGACGGACCGGAGCATCTCAAGCCCCACGATCATCGTTCCATATTCACTTAAAATAATGTCGTCAATCTCGTAGTCCTCGCCCTGCTTGTAGATAAACAGAGTTCCAAGCCTCTCTCCCGCGATCTCGATGGGCGTGACAATAGCCTGGTAGCCCTTCGCTGTCTCCTGGGAAAAGCCCAGGGTCTCCAGATTGACATTTTCCTTTGTGGAGAGGATGTTCAGCAGACGCTCATTGAGCATCTCGTCTATATGGCATCCGACCTCTCCCTTGATGAGTTCCGTGATCACACCTACACCACTGCACCTGCTGACACCTAAGACCTTTCCCTTCTTGCTGATGACCAGCACGTTGGAATTCAGGATTTCCGTCAACACCTCACAGATATCATTAAAGACAACCTTGCTGGAGTTGTTGTTGTGCAGTAATTTGTTGATTTTTCTTGTTTTATCTAATAATTGTACACTCATACGCAACCTCCATCCTTTGTTGAATATATTATCATACAATTCTGGAAATATCAACAATCTTCTGTTAATTTTTGCGCATTTTTTATAAATAATTTCTATGAATTTTCTCTATTGTTTTCATTATACCCACATTCTGCGTTCATGCAGACAAGCTTGCTGCCTTTTTCCACCATGTAGCCGCCGCATTTCGGGCACTTCTTCTCAGAGGGCTTCTGCCAGGACATGAAATCGCACTCCGGATTGTCCTCGCATCCGTAGTACCTTCTTCCCTTCTTCGTCTTGCGAATCACAATGTCCTTGCCGCACTTGGGACACTTGACGCCGATCTTCTCCAGATAGGGCTTTGTGTTGCGGCACTCCGGGAAGCCGGGACAGGCCAGGAACTTGCCGTGGGGGCCGTACTTGATGACCATGTTGCGGCCGCACTCCTCGCAGATCACGTCTGTGACCTCGTCCTCGATCTTCACGGTCTCCAGCTCCTTCTCCGCTGTCTTCACCGCCTGGTCAAGGTCAGGGTAGAAGTTTTCGATCACTGACTTCCACTCCACTTTTCCCTCTGCCACCTTATCCAGGAGCCCCTCCATGTTGGCGGTAAAGTTCACATCCACAATGGCCGGGAAGGACTGCTTCATAATGTTGTTCACCACTTCCCCCAGCTCTGTCAGATACAGGTTCTTGTTCTCCTTTGCCACGTACCTTCTGGCAATGATGGTGGAGATGGTGGGGGCGTAGGTACTTGGCCGCCCGATGCCCAGCTCCTCCAGCGTCTTTACAAGGGCCGCCTCTGTGTAGTGTGCCGGAGGCTGTGTGAAATGCTGTTTTGTGTCAAACTCCTTCTTCGTGAGGACAGAATTTTCATCCAGTCCCTTCAGCAGTACGTTGGACTCCTCCTTCTCCTCGTCGGACTCAGTGTACACCGTGCGGAAGCCCTCAAATACAATCTTGGAGGCAGCCACGGTAAACCGGTAATCTCCGGCATCGATCTTCACGGAGGTAGTCTCGTATTTGGCGGGCTGCATGCGGCTTGCCACGAACCGTTTCCAGATAAGCTGATACAGGCGGAACTGATCTCTTGTGAGGGAATCCTTCATGGCCGCGGGGGTTCTGGTCACATCTGTGGGACGGATAGCCTCGTGGGCGTCCTGGATCTTCCTGTTGTCAGCCTGCTTTGCCGTTCCGGTGGCCACAAACTGCTCCCCGTAGCTCTTTCCGATAAAGTCCCGGACACTGCTCTCCGCCTCCTCGGACACGCGGGTGGAGTCTGTACGCAGGTAAGTGATCAGACCCACTGTTCCGTTGCCCTTAATGTCAATTCCCTCGTAGAGCTGCTGAGCGATCCGCATGGTCTTCTGGGTGGCAAAGTTCAGAACCTTGGACGCCTCCTGCTGCATGGTACTGGTGGTGAAGGGCACGGGAGCCTTCTTGAAGCGCTCCCCCTTCTTCACTTCCTCCACACTATAGTCGGCCCCCTCCAGATCCTTCAGGATCTTATCAAGCTCCTCCCTGGAGTGGATGGTCATTTTTTCTTTTTCCGTGCCGTAGAATTTGGCCCGGAGGGGCTTTTTCTCCCCCTTTACGTTCAGGATGGCATCCAGCGTCCAGTACTCCTCCGGTATGAACGCATTGATCTCATCCTCCCTGTCCGCGATGATGCGCAGTGCCACGGACTGCACGCGGCCGGCGCTAAGGCCTCTCTTGACCTTGGCCCACAGAAGAGGGCTGATCTCGTACCCCACGATCCTGTCCAGGGCGCGGCGGGCCTGCTGGGCGTCCACCAGATCCATGTCGATCTCCCTGGCGTTCTTGATGGACGCCTTTACCGCGTTCTTTGTGATCTCGTTAAAGCTGATGCGGTAGGTCTTCTTGTCCTCCAGCTTCAGAGCCTTGCACAGATGCCAGGAAATAGCCTCCCCCTCCCGGTCCGGGTCGGTTGCCAGATAGACCTTGTCAGCCTTCTTGACTTCCTTCCTGAGGGCCGCGAGGATCTCTCCCTTTCCGCGTATGGTGATATATTTGGGCTCAAAGTCATGCTCCACGTCAATTCCGAGCTGGCTTTTGGGCAGGTCCCTCACATGTCCGTTGGAAGCCATGACTGTGTAGTTGCTTCCAAGGAATTTTTTGATCGTCTTCACCTTTGCCGGAGACTCCACGATTACAAGATAATGAGCCATTTTAACTTTCTTCCTCCAATACTTCCTGGTGCCATTCCCCCCGCCCGATTTTCCATCTGCTTTCCCCGTCCGGTCATTCGGCGCGGATGTAATAGCCTTTTGAAATTTCCTTTACGTATCCCTTGATCTGGAGAGCTACCAGCGTCTCCATGAGGACCGCCGGCGCAAGAGCTGTCTCCTCCAGCAGCGAGCTGATATCCCTGGGATACAGACCAAGGCAACTATACACTATATTTTCGGCACTTTCAAGCACTTTTTTATTTTTGTCTGATTTTTCACATTCTCCTTTTCCCCTCATACGGCCCGGCAGAAGAGCCGCCAAGGCGGGCTCACTGACCAGCTCCTCCAGCAGTTCCTCCGGCCCGATAAGGAGTCCTGCCCCCTGCCTGATCAGCTGGTTGCAGCCCCGGCTCAGGGGACTGTCCACGGGCCCTGGAAGGGCGTACACGTCCCTCCCCTGCTCCAGCGCCATGTCCGCTGTGATGAGGGAGCCGCTGCGCTCCCTTGCCTCCAGCACAAGAACCGCGTCTGCCAGACCGCTGATGATCCTGTTCCTGGCGGGGAAGTTCTCTCTCCTTGGGGCTGCTCCCGGAAGCTGCTCCGACAGGATGCCGCCCTTTTTCAGAATATCGCCGTAGAGTCCCCTGTTCTGAGCAGGGTAGCACACATCCACTCCGGATCCCAGTACAGCATATGTGTCTCCTCCCCCATTTATGGCTCCTCTTCCCGCCGCCCCGTCGACGCCCCTGGCCATACCGCTGATGACCTGGACGCCCCGGCCCGCCAGATACTCCGCAAACGCAAGGGCCTGTCTCTCCCCGTAGGCGCTGCACTGCCTGGCGCCCACAATGGCCACCGAGAGTCTGTCATCGGCAGGCAGGCGGCCCTTCACAAACAGGGCGTAGGGGTGCCCGGCGCACTCTCTCAGCCGCCTGGGGTAGGCCGGATCATGGCAGGGCACAAGCCGGATTTCTTTTTCCAGAAGCCTGCCGTATTCTGTCGACAGGTCTTTCTTTTTCTGGAAGCTCAGGATCACCTGCCTGTCCTTTTCTGTCAGAAATTCCATCTCCTGCAGCCTTTTCTCTTCTATATAATATACCGCCTCCCCGCTGCCCGCGCGGCTTCTCAGCTTCTCCTTTTTCCCTCCCGCCAGCGGGCGGACACAGGCAAGCCAGTACTCGTACTTCATCCCCATCCCCTCCTCTTTTCACACTCTCTGTCACTCTCTGTCCTACTATGTCTTATTTCTCTGGCCTGATCCCGGGCGCTGTCAGCGCAGATTTCCCCAATATTTCGCGTCCGGCAGACGGTAGCCGATGGCCTCCGCCAGATGACTGGTCTGAATCTTCTCTTTTCCGTCAAGGTCCGCGATGGTCCTGGCCACCTTCAGCACCTTGTGGCAGGTCCTGGCAGTCAGCCCCATCTGCTCAAAGGCGCTCTCCATGATCCTCTCCTCCTTTGTTCCCAGGGAGCAGTATTTGGGTATCAGCCTGGCCGGGAGGGAGGCGTTCGTCTTTCCCTTCTCCCCTCTGTACCGCCCGAGCTGTCTCTCTCTTGCCATACAGACCCGCTCCCGTATCTTCTCCGATGTCTCCTCCTGCCCGCTGCTCTGCAGGCTTCTGTAATCCACAGCAGGGGTGTCCATGCAGATGTCGATGCGGCCAAGGAAGGGCTGGCTGACCTTTCCCAGATACTGGCTGATACCGGCAGGGGTGCAGGTGCACCTGTCCAGGTCCGGATAGTAGCCGCAGGGGCAGGGGTTCATGGCTGCCGCCAGCATGAAATCTGCCGGGAACTCGTAGACGCCCTGCTTCCTTGTCAGGCGGATTTTCTTCTCCTCCAGGGGCTGGCGCAGCACCTCCAGGACAGACCGTGGAAACTCCGTCAGCTCGTCCAGGAAAAGGACACCCTTGTGGGCCAGGGAAATCTCCCCCGGGGCCGGGATTAGCCCTCCTCCGATTAGGGCCGCCTTTGTGGCCGTGTGGTGCACTTCCCGGAAGGGCCGCCGCCGAATGAGGGGCGTCTCCTTCTCCAGCATTCCCTGGACACTGTAGATCTTTGTGATCTCCAAAGCCTCCTCCATCGCAAGCGGCGGCAGGATGGTGGGAATTCTCCTGGCGATCATGGACTTTCCGCTTCCTGGTGGGCCGATCATAAGGAAATTGTGGCCTCCCGCCACGGCAATCTCCGCCGCACGCTTCACGGCTCCCTGCCCTTTCACCTCCTGGAAATCGCCCTCGAAGGCTGGCTCCACGCTGTCGGCCTTTTGAGAGTTCACAGACCTGGGCTGGGGCAGCTCTTTTCCTGACAGCAGATCCAGAAGATGGGCAAGGCTGCCTGCTGCCAGAACAGGGATCCCCTCCAAGAGGGCCGCCTCCGCCTCGTTGCCTGCCGGCACAATACACAGCCTGTATCCCTGCTTCCTTGCCTCCCACACAATGGGCAGCACACCTGGCACGTCCCGGATGCTGCCGTCCAGTCCCAGCTCACCCACCGCCAGCACCTGCTCCAGCGCCTCCTGCCCGATGAGTCCCTGGGATGCCAGGATGGACAGGGCAATGGGCAGGTCAAAGGAGGCCCCTCTCTTTCGCACGCTGCCTGGCGACAGGTTGATCACCGTCTTTTTGACCGGAACCTCCAGACCGCTGTTGCGGATAGCCGTGCGCACCCGCTCCCCCGCCTCCTTCACCTCTGAGGACAGATAGCCCACCATGTGGAACATGGGCAGGCCGTTGCTCAGATCCGCCTCCACGCGGATGAATTTCACCTCCATGCCGTGAAGGGCCGCGGAATATACCATGCCAAGACTCATAGGCATTCCTCCTTTACCGCTCAGAACGCACTGACACTGCGCTCCTATCGCGCTTTTGCTCTTTTGTCTGCTTCCTTCTGAAATCCTCCGGGCGAACTGCCCTGGAATACATAAATGAAATCTCCTGAATATAGATCGATTGTTTTTAGAATGTTTTCATGATACACCCGTTACGTTAACTTGTCAACCGGTATTTCCTCAGATATAGATATTTTTCTCGAATGTCGATATTTTCTCTGATATTGTTATGTTTTTCTTGGCACTGACATTTCTCCGAACACAAAACAACAGGGCCACTATAACAGCAGGCCCTGTTGCTCCTTTTATCCGTTGTCCTATTTACCGTTTGCTTCCCCTCTGTCACATATTTACATTTCTCTTCTGCCGTCTGGCTCTCTCTGACACCGCGGACACCTGCCGCAGGCCGGAGCTGAGCAGCACAAGGACAATAATCACCGCCACAGCGCAGAGCACCCACTGCACAAGGTGGACAGAGCGTCCCAGCGTGATGGGCATGTCCCAGACAGCGTGGAGCACGATCACAAGGAGCAGGAATTTCAGGAATTTCGGATCCAGATACATTTTCCTGTCAAAGGGCCTCTCCCCCTTGGCAATGACAAGGCCCGCCGTGGAGATAGCCGCCCACAGCGTATGTCCGCCTACAGCTAGAGCTCCCCGCAGGACCAGCACGTCAATCATGCCCTGGACGCCTCCGTACATCAGGGAGGAAAAGGCGTAGCCGGCGGTCTCAAACACCGCAAAGCCGGCGCCCACGCAGGCCCCCAGGAGCAGTCCGTTCAGAATGTAGGAGGTATTCCGCTTCTTCACGTAGTGTCCTGCCACAACGATCTTGCCGATTTCCTCCACGATCCCCACCAGGATGGCACCGGTGTAGTTCAGCTCCCCTACATAGATGTAGCCGTACAGTATAAGCGTAAAGATCAAAGACATAACCCCGCCTATAAAGAAAATGCTCACCACGTCAAAAATGCTGATGTTCCTCGGGATATTGGTCTCCCAGAAGAAGATCACCAGGGAGAAGGGGACGATGAGGGCCCCTATAAACATAGCGCCGGGGATGGCATTGGTGTTGGTAAATTCCAATATCATCACAAGAAGCCCGATGAACACCACCAGGAACATGAGGAAGATCCTGGCGAAGAGCCATGGATGGGGCCAGTCCGCCGTCATATTCTCCGGCGCCGGAGTAGTCTTTTTTGTCCCGCTGATGAAGAGCTCCTCCCGCTCCTCTACTGTGTGGTGCCTGAACACCTCGCTCACCAGCTCCCGCAGGCGGATGTCCGTCTTTCCCTCCTGGCCTGTCATGTCGTTGATGGCGTCCACGAATTTTCCCATCCCGCTCTTGGACATGGATATAAACTCATCCTTCGTAAATCCGCCGGCCTGGCCTGCGTTCTGCTGGCTCGCGCTCTGCTGGCCTGTATTTTGCTGGCCTTTATTTTGCTGGCCTGTGTTCTGCTGCGCTGTGCTCTGCCGGGGCCCGCCCTGGCTCAGGCTTCTGCCGCACTCAGGGCAGAACCTGTCGCCGCTCTCCACCTTTGCCCCGCACCAGAGGCAGAAGAGCTGTCTCTCTTCAAATCTGTACCCGCACTGGTTGCAAAATTTTGCTGTGTCACTCATTTCCTTTCCGCATTTCGGACATATCCTGCTCATTCTCATCCCTCCGCTATCTTTTGGCTGTCACAGGTTTCATCTTTGTCTCTTTCATTCTCTCTACCATTATAGTCTCCCCCGGCGCTGCAGTCCAACAATAATTTCTTCTTCCTTTTGGAAAAGCACAAAACTCCTCATTTTGACATAGACTGTAATTAACCACGCCAGAGAGGTGCTTCATTTGAAATCCTTTCCACAACCACTGACAGCGGCCGAGGAGCAGTATTATCTGCAGAAATATACGGAAGGTGACCAGGAAGCGAAGCACATTCTGATCGAGCGGAACATGCGCCTTGTGGCGCATATTGTCCGAAAATATCAGTCCATGGACGAGGAGACAGAGGACCTTCTCTCCATCGGAACCATCGGTCTGATCAAGGGAGTTGTGACCTTTAACCCTGACAAGGCTGTACGGCTTGGAACCTACGCCGCAAGGTGTATTGAAAACGAAATCCTCATGTACCTGCGCACCCGGAAGAAGTCTGCCCGGGACGTGTCCCTCTACGAGCCCATCGGCACAGACCGGGAGGGCAACGAGATCCAGCTCTTTGACATCATCGAGTCGGACACAGCTGACGCGCATGAAAAGGTCGCCCTTGGCGACGATATCCGGCTCCTCTATTCCAGGATAGAAACCGTTCTCTCTCCCCGGGAACGGCTTGTTCTGAAAATGCGGTACGGTCTCTATAACGGAGATGAATTCACACAGCGGGAGATTGCCAAGAAGCTTGGGATCTCCCGTTCTTATGTCTCCAGGATCGAGAAGAGCGCAATAGAAAAGCTGCGGGACTATTTTTAAACCCGCAGCTTCCTCTGTCTATTTTCTTTACTCTTCTTTTCTTCTCAGAATGTCGCAAAGATCCGCCTCCGCCCCCAGGTCCACATAGATGGTCTGCTTTGCGTGGGGCGCGCTCTCCTGCTCCTGTCCGTCCTCATTCACGATGCGGTGGACAGTCACCTCCACATTTCTCCCGTCCGGCTTCATAATCTCGATCTGCTCACCCACGGAAAACTTATTTCTCTGCTCGATCTGGTAGAGCCCGTCCTTCTCCCCGCCGATGATGCCCAGATAAGTGTAGTCCTTTGCGTAGGTATTGTTGTCGTAGATCTGGGCGCTCTCATCCGGCTTTCCAAAGTAAAATCCGGTGGTGAACTGCCGGTAGGTGCAGTTTGAAATCTGGTCCAGATACCAGGGCATATTTTTCTCGTAGAGAGCCGGATCCTCCAGATAATCGTCTATGGCCTTCCGGTAGGTCCGGGCCACTGTGGCCACGTAGAGGGCTGTCTTCATCCTTCCCTCGATCTTGAAGCTGTCGATGCCCGCGTCGATGAGCTCCGGTATATGCTCGATCATGCACAGATCCTTGGAGTTAAAGATAAATGTGCCTCTCTCATTTTCATAGACAGGCATATACTCCCCGGGCCTTGTCTCCTCCACGATGGAGTATTTCCAGCGGCAGGGGTGGGTGCAGGCTCCCCTGTTGGCGTCCCTTCCGGTAAAATAGCTGCTCAGAAGGCATCTGCCTGAGTAGGAAATGCACATGGCCCCGTGGATAAAGCTCTCAATCTCCATCTCCTCCGGTATGTTCCGGCGGATTTCCTTTATCTCCTTCAGGGAGAGTTCCCGGGCTGTGACAACTCTTTTGGCTCCCTGCTTCCACCAGAAATTAAAGGTCCCGTAATTGGTGTTGTTGGCCTGGGTGCTGATGTGCCGCTCGATTTCCGGGCACACCTCTTTCGCGATCTCAAAGACCGCCGGATCGGCGATGATGAGGGCGTCCGGCTGCATTTCCCGCAGCTCCTCAAAATATTTCCGCACGCCGGGGAGATCACCGTTGTGGGCCAGGATATTGGCCGTCACATGGACCCGCACGCCGTGGTCGTGGGCAAAGCGGATCCCCTCCGCCATGTCCTCCCGGGAGAAATTTTTCGCCTTGGCCCGGAGGCCGAAGGCCTCGCCGCCTATATACACTGCGTCCGCGCCGAAGATCACAGCTGTCTTCAGCACTTCCAGGCTGCTGGCCGGGATGAGCAGTTCAGGATATCTGTTCATAGTGTCTTTCCTTTCTTTACGCTGACTGCCAGCCCGTCCCCCAGGGGGAGGATACTGGTCAGGAGCCGTTCATCGTGCTTCAGCTGGTAGAGGTACTCCCTCATTCTCTTGTGGATGGTCCGGTTGCGCCTCTCCACCGCAAAGCGGGACTCCATGATGTCCCCGTCCTGGAGCACATTGTCCGTCACAAGGACGCCGCCCTCCTCCAGAAGCCGCAGCGCCTCCGGCAGATAGTGGATGTACTGTGCCTTGGCCGCGTCCATGAAGATGAGGTCAAAGGGCCCCTCCAGCCCCCGCATTACCTCCAGGGCATCCCCCTCCAGGAGGGTGATGTCCTTTTCTTTTCCGGCCCGGCGGAAATTCTCTCTGGCAATGGGGATCCTCTTCTCATAGTTCTCTATGGTAGTGATCCGGCACCCCTCCGGGGCGTAGGCGCTCATCAGAAGAGCGGAGAAGCCCACCGCCGTGCCAAGCTCCAGTATGCTGCCGGGCCTTTCGATCTGCAGCAGCACCTTCAGAAAGCTCTGGGTCTCCTTGCGGATGATTGGCACCCGGTCCGCCAGCGCCTTATCCTCGATCTCCTCCAAAAGCGGGCTTTCCGGCGTCTCCAGGGAATGGATAAATGTCGTAATTCTCTCATCAATAAACATATTTACACACCAGTTTATACACAATTACACACCAGTTACGTTAATTTGGGACGTAATACTTTTAAAAAGTATTACGTCCCTCTTTACACTTTTTTAAATTATCTGTCTACATCCATAATTATCGGTAAAATCATGGGTCTTCTCTTTGTTCTCTTCCAGATGAACTCGTTCATCGTGTCGCGGACAACCAGCTTGATCTTGCTCCAGTCTGCGCCTCTCTGGCGATGGAGACAGTTATCTACCGCGTCCACGAGGACTTTTCTGGCGTCCTCCATCAGCCCTTCTGACTCGCGCACATAGACAAAGCCGCGGGATACGATATCCGGGCCGGCCAGGAGACGGTTGGTTCTCTTCTCCAGGGTCATGACCACGATGAGGATACCGTCCTCCGCCAGGTGCTGGCGGTCGCGAAGAACGATATTTCCCACATCGCCAACGCCAAGTCCGTCTACCAGCACTTCGCCGGTGTGGACCTTGTCCACCACCTTGGCCTCCTTGCTATCAAGCTCCAGCACGTCGCCGGACTGCAGCATAAAGACGTTCTCCTTGGGGATTCCAAGGGACAGTGCCAGGCCCGCGTTAGCCTTCCTGTGGCGGAACTCGCCGTGGATGGGGATGGCGTACTTTGGTTTCACAAGGGAGTAGATCAGCTTCAGCTCCTCCTGACAGGCATGTCCGGATACGTGGGCATCCTGGAAGATCACGTTGGCCCCCTTCTCGGAGAGCTCGTTGATGACCTTGGAGACGGATTTCTCATTTCCCGGAATGGGATTGGAGCTAAAAATAACCGTGTCTCCCGGCATAATGGTCACTTTCTTGTGGATGTCCGCCGCCATTCTGGACAGGGCCGCCATGGACTCTCCCTGGCTACCTGTGGTGATGAGCACCGTCTTCTCCGGCGGATAGTTCTTCAGCTGGTCGATCTCGATAAGGGTCTTGTCCGGCACGTTCAGGTAACCCAGCTCCTGGGCCGTGGAGATGATGTTCACCATGCTCCGGCCCTCCACAACCACCTTCCTGTCATACTTGTAGGCAGAATTGATGATCTGCTGCACACGGTCCACATTGGACGCGAAGGTGGCAATGATGATCCTTGTATTCTTGTACTCGGCGAAGAGGTGGTCAAATGTGCGTCCCACAGTCCGCTCGGACTGGGTAAATCCGGGACGCTCCGCGTTGGTACTGTCCGACATGAGGGCCAGCACGCCCTTTTTCCCGATCTCACCAAATCTCTGAAGGTCGATGGCGTCGCCAAAGACCGGTGTGTAGTCCACCTTAAAGTCTCCTGTGTGCACCACAATGCCCGCCGGCGAGTAGATGGCAAGGGCTGAGGCGTCCTGGATACTGTGGTTTGTCTTGATAAACTCGATTCGGAACTGTCCCAGATTGATGGACTGACCGAACCGGACCACCTTTCTCCTTGTGCTCCTCAAAAGATTATGCTCTGTCAGCTTCTTCTCAATGATACCCATTGTCAGCTTTGTAGCGTAAATAGGAAGATTCATTTCCCTGAGCACGTAGGAGAGGGCTCCGATGTGGTCCTCATGTCCGTGGGTGATGACAAAGCCCTTGACCTTCTGGATATTGTCCTTCAGATAGGTAATATCCGGGATGACCAGGTCAATTCCCAGCATATCGTCCTCCGGGAAGGCCAGACCGCAATCCACCACAATAATACTGTCTCCGTACTCAAAGGCAGTAATGTTCATTCCGATCTTTTCCAGGCCTCCGAGCGGAATGATGCGCAGTTTTCCATTGTTTTCTTTTTTCAAGCTTACACCTCCATAGGTTTATTTTTCCGTTATTTTTCTTTTTCACGGCATTTTCTGCACACGCCGTAAAATTTCAGTTCATGGTCAGTCACCTGAAAGCCCGTCTTCTTTTCAATGTAGGCCTCCAGATCCTCGAGAAGATCGTCTCTGAACGCAGAGACACTTCCGCACTCCGTACAGATCAGGTGATGGTGATGATGACGGTGTCCCTCCTGCTCATCCAGGAAATCACCGATCTCATACCGCACGCATCCGTCGTCCAGCATGATCCGATCCACAAGCTGCATGTCCAGGAGAAGCTGGACTGTCCGGTAAATGGTGGCAAGACCGATCTCCGGGTAGTCCTCCTTGACCAGCTCAAAGATATCCTCCGCGGTCATATGCTCGTCCCCGTGCTCCGCAAGCACCTGCAGAACAAGAAGCCTCTGATTGGTCACCTTCAGACCCTTTTCCTTCAGCATCTCTTTGAATTTTTCCTGGCTTATAGACATAGTATATTACCTTTCTATCTCGATATCCTCAAGCAGCTCTTCGAACACCTTCGACACAGCGGAAAGCTCTGTGTCATCTTCTACGATCTCGTAAATGCTTTCTGTATCTTCTGCCTCTGATCTGTCCTTGAGGATGAGACACTCCGCGTCTCCCTCCTCCGAGTCCGTGACCAGAATGTAGGACGTTCCATTGATAGTCGTCTGCTCCAGGACAAAAAACTCCGCCGTCTCCGCCCCGTCAGACTGAAATTTGATCTTTTCCATTACAATACACCTCAAAAAATCCAGTAGTTTAACGACAGTACTTAAGACAGTACTTAAAGACGGTCCTCTCTAATGGCCGCCTCATGGTATTTCGAGTCCAGATATCCCTGCAATATAAAAACAGCCGCAATCTTATCAATGTATTTCTTGCGGTCTTCCCTTCTCACGTTGCTCTCAATTAAAGTCCGCTCTGCTTCTACCGTGGTCAGACGCTCGTCCCACATAATGACCTCAAGGCCGGTACGCCGGCGCAGCATCTCACCGAATTCCAAAGATTTTTCCGCCCGATCTCCCACGTCGCTGTTCATGTGGCGCGGCAGTCCGAGTACAATGCTCTCGACCTCATACTCCCGTATCAGCTCCTCGATGCGGGCACACGTCTTTCTAAGCTTGTTCTCATCCTTGCGCCAGATGGTCTCAATCCCCTGTGCTGTAAGACCAAGGGGGTCGCTCACCGCCACTCCCACTGTCTTAGAGCCGTAGTCCAGTCCCATCACTCTCATACAAAATTATTCCCATCCGTGATACTTGATATACGCTTTCAGCATCTCTTCTACCAGTTCGTCTCTCTCCACCTTCATGATCAGGCTCCTGGCGCCGTTGTGGCTTGTAATATAAGTAGGATCCCCTGACATGATGTAGCCGACGATCTGGTTGACCGGATTGTAGCCTTTCTCGCTCAGTGCCTTGTACACAATTTCAAGTATATCTTTTGCCTGAATTTGTGGGCCGCTTTCTACCTGGAAAAACTGGGTGTTGGTTAATTCTTTCATATACTCACGTCCTCCAAAAATACTTCATATTTATTCTACTCTATTCCATTCTGAAATTCAATGAATTATTTGTAAACGGTTCTCAATTTCTACATTTATCAACTGATTTGCCAGATTCTCTGTCGTTTTTTGTCCGACTTTCACATACTCCTTCGTGTGCCCCACCTGGTAAATGCCGTCCTCTCTCTCCACGGCCTCCTCCATCAGGACCTCCACGCACGTCCCGATGAGCCGATCCTCATAGGCCTGCTGTTTGCGTCTTCCCAGGGCAATGAGCTGAGCGCTCCTTGCGTTCTTCACCTGCTCCGGCACCTGTCCCTCCATGGAGGCCGCCTTTGTCCCCTCCCGGCGGGAGTACTTGAAAATGTGGGTTTCGTAGAAATCCACCTTGTCCACAAAGGCCATGGATTGTTCAAACTCCTCCTCGCTCTCCTGGGGGAAGCCCACGATCACGTCCGTGGTCAGAGCCGGGTGGTCAAAATACTGCCGAAGGAGCTGGCACTTCTCATAGTACTCCTGAGTCGTGTACCTCCGGTTCATACGCCGCAGCGTCTCGTCGCAGCCGCTCTGCAAAGAGAGGTGGAAATGGGGGCAGATCTTGGGAAGGGAGGCAAGCGTCCGCGCAAATTCCTCCGTGATGATCCGGGGCTCCAGGGAGCCCAGGCGGATCCGGCAGATACCCTCCACCTCGTGGACAGCGCAGATGAGGGAGAGAAGATCCTCCCCCCGATCCAGATCCAGCCCGTAGGAGCTTAAGTGGATGCCCGTCAGCACCACCTCCTTGTAGCCCTTGTCAGCCAGCGTGCGCACCTGGTCCACCACGTCCTCCATGCGCCTGCTGCGGACCCGTCCCCTGGCGTAGGGGATGATACAGTAGGAGCAGAACTGGTTGCAGCCGTCCTGCACCTTGATGTAGGCCCGGGTGTGCTCCCCGGTCCGGGTCAGGCGCAGCTCCTCGTACTCCGGCGTACGGCTGATGTCGATGATGTCTTTTCTGCCCGGGCCTGTCTTCTCAGCCTCCGCCCCGTCTGTACCGGCCGCCTGTCTCTCCCGGAAAAACTCCTCCAGGATCCGGGCCAGCTCATGCTTTTTGTTGTTCCCGATGACAATGTCCACGCAGTCGTCCACTTCCCCCGCCTTGGCCTGGACATAGCAGCCCGCCGCCACCACCACAGCGTCCGGATTCAGCTTCTTAGCCCGGTGGAGCATCTGGCGGGACTTCCGGTCCGCCATGTTGGTGACCGTGCACGTGTTGATGACGTAGACGTCCGCCCTTTCATTAAAGGGCACGATTTCATAGCCGCTCTGCTCCAGTATTTCCTGCATAGCCTCCGTCTCGTAGGCGTTTACCTTGCATCCCAGATTGTGAAGTGCTGCCTTTTTCATTTCCAACCTCTCTTTTCTTCTGCTCTCTTGTTGCTCTCGTGTAAATTGTTGTATGCTTTAACGAAATTTATCCCAATTCTTTGGCAAATTGTTCCTTGACTTTTACACTTTCAGCTCTTAAGATGATTATAGAAACTGATATAAGAAATCAAGGAGGTTATTCCAATGAAAACAGTACAAATTTCTTTAAACTCAATCGACAAAGTAAAATCTTTCGTAAACGACATCACAAAGTTTGACTATGACTTTGATCTTGTATCCGGAAGATATGTGATCGATGCAAAATCCATCATGGGTATCTTCAGCCTGGATCTGTCCAAGCCTATCGACCTGAACATCCACGCTGACGCAGGCATCGATGAGGTGCTTGAGACTCTGAAGCCATACCTTGTATAATCGGACAGGTTTAAAGCGAACATATGAATACGCCGAAATGCGCTGACATTCCGGCGTATTTTTTATTTAACAGGAAACTTTCCGTTCCCTGTTAAACAAAAACGCTCCGGGGGATCCCCTCCGGGCTCCCCGGCAGGGCAATGCTAGCCCTGCACGTCTATGATCTCCACCGTGTCGATGGCTGTCTGTACCAGCTCGTCGATCTTCTCCGCCAGATTTTCCTCTGACCTGTGAATGATGTTGATGTTCGGCTTTGTCACCGGATGCTTTGCCACAAAGATGGTGCAGCAGTCCTCAAAGGGCTGTATGGATGTCTCGTAGGAGCCGATCTTCTCGGACACCTCCACGATCTCCTTCTTGTCAAATCCGATCAGGGGACGGTACACCGGCAGAGTGCACACCTCGTTGGTAGCCGCCAGGCTCTGCATGGTCTGGCTTGCCACCTGACCGATGCTCTCCCCTGTGATGAGACCCAGGCAGCCGTCCTCCTTCGCAAAATGCTCCGCGATCTTCATCATGTACCTTCTCATGATGATGGTCAGCTCATCGTGGGGGCACTGGTCGTAGATGTAGAGCTGGATGTCTGTAAAATTCACCACGTGGAGACGGATGGGACCTGCGTAGGCTGCGATGATCCTGGCCAGATCCACCACCTTCTCCTTGGCCCGCTCGCTTGTGTAGGGCGGCGCGTGGAAGTAGGTTGCCTCCAGGGCAACGCCCCTCTTGGCGATCATGTAGCCAGCCACCGGGCTGTCGATTCCGCCGGACAGAAGGAGCATGGCTTTCCCGTTTGTCCCCACAGGCATGCCTCCCGGCCCGGGAATGATCCTGGAGTAGACGTAGATATCCTCCCTGACCTCGATGTTCAGCATCACATCCGGATGGTGTACATCCACACGGATCCCGGGAAACGCGTCCAGAATAGCCTCCCCGATGTCGCAGTTGATCTCCATGGAATTCTTCGGATAATTCTTCCGGCTTCTCCTGGCCTCCACCTTGAAGGTAATGTTTTTGTCCGGGTACAGCTCATCCATGTAGGCCACCACGTCTTTTTTCAGCTGCTCAAAGCCCTGGTCCTCAAGCCGCACCACAGGGCAGATGCCCACAATGCCGAAGACTCTCTGGAGAGCCTCTGTCACCTCGTCATAGTCGTAGGGGCCGTCACAGTCCACATAGATACGGCCTCGCGTCTTATGCACCTTAAAGCTGCCGTCCGCCTCCCGCAGGGCGTAGCGGATCTGACGCACCAGGGCGTCCTCGAACATATAGCGGTTCTTTCCCTTGATCCCGATCTCACCGTACTTGATCAAAAATGTGTGAAATGTCATGGTTCTTTCCTCTTTTCTTCCTGGTGTGCAGACGAACTGTCCCGGCTGCGGCCCAGGCGCTCCCTATGCGCCTCTGGCATTACCGTCTCGTATATCTGCGCAATACTGGTACTAAATTATATAGGGTTTCCAGCGTATAGTCAATCTCTTCTTCTGTTGTAAATTCTGACATGCTGAAGCGCAGCGTGGCGTCCAGATACTCCTTCTGTGCCCCGATCCCCTTCAGCACCCCGCTGATGGCCGGGTGGTTGGAGGCGCAGGCTGAGCCGGAGGACACGTAGATGCCCTTCTCCTCCAGAGCGTGGAGCAGGACCTCGCTCCTCACCCCGGCAAATCCCACGCTGATGATGTGGGGCGCGCTGGTCTCGTCGTAGAGGCCGTGGATGGTGATGTCATCCAGCTTCTGCACACCGTCTATGAACCGGGCCTTCAGCGCCCGCATCCGGTCCACCTTCTCCTCCAGCCCGTCGTAGATAGTCTTTGCCGCCAGGCCAAGGCCTGCGATCCCGGGCACGTTCTCCGTCCCGGAGCGGATGTTCTTCTGCTGCTCACCGCCGAAGACGATGGGCTTTATCTTCACCTGCTCGCCGAAGTAGAGGGCTCCCGTCCCCTTGGGCCCGTGTATCTTGTGGCCGCTTAGGGTGAGCATGTCGATCTTCTCCTTCTTCGGGTAAATCCTGTATTTTCCAAAGCCCTGGACCGCGTCCACATGGAACAGGATATCCTTATTATAGGCCTTCACCATATCCGCCGCCTGCCGGATGGGCTGCACGGATCCCACCTCGTTGTTCACGTACATAATGGACACAAGGATCGTCTCCGGACAGAGGGCCTCCTGCAAAGCCTCCAGCTTCACTCTCCCGTACCGGTCCACCGGCAGGAAGGTGACGCGGAAATCCTCTTCCTCCTCCAGGTAGCGCATGGTGTTCAGGATCGCCGGGTGCTCGATGGAGGAGGTGATCAGGTGATTCCCCCTGCGCCTGTTGGCCCTGGCCGCTCCGATAAGGGCCAGGTTGTCGCTCTCCGTGCCGCCGGACGTGAAGACGATCTCCTTGTCCTTCACCTTCAACAGCTTTGCCAGTATTTCCTTTGTCTCTTTTATATAATGCTCTGCCTGCACTCCCTTGGCGTGCATGGAGGAGGGGTTGCCGTAGTCCTGGCACATGACCTTGCGCACAAGGTCCCCCACGCAGTCGTAGGCCCGGGTGGTGGCAGAATTGTCAAGATAAACTTCCATCAAAGATCACTCCTGTACTTTTTACTATTAATTTATGCGCCTCAGGGCTCCAGGTGATAGCCCAGGATGGCCAGCACCATGAGGGGCGCTGTCTCGGTGCGCAAAATCCGCCTGCCCAGGGTGATGACCCTGGCGCCGGCGGCCAGCGCCTTCTCCTCTTCCTCTCTCTCAAATCCGCCCTCGGGCCCGATAAAGATGCCCACAGACTGGCCCGGCCGTATCTCCTCAATGACCTTTCGCGTGTAGTCCATGCCCTCTGCCAGCTCGTAGGGAAAGAGGATCACATCCAGACTGCCCGCCGCCTGCAGGGCCTCGTCAAAGCTGCACACGCTCTTCACCTCCGGGATGATGCCCCGGCCCGCCTGCTTGGCCGCGCTTTTGGCGATCTCGTTCCACCGCTTTACCTTTTTCTCCGCCTTGGGTCCGTCCAGCTTCACCACGGAGCGCTTCGCCGCCACAGGGACCACGCCCCGGGCTCCCAGCTCCACTGCCTTCTGCACCACCAGCTCCATCTTGTCGCTCTTGGGAAGTCCCTGGAAGAGCCAGATGGAGGAGGGAAGCTCTGTGTCCAGCTCCCTCTCCTCCTCTATCTCAAGCCGGGCCCGGCCCTCCTCGTAGCCTGTGACCTGGCAGATATATTTGCGGTTGTTGCCGTCGCTGACCTCCAGCCTCTCGCCCTTTTTCATGCGGAGCACATTTTTCATGTGGTTCACATCAGAACCTTCTATATAAATGTATGGCTTTTCCACCTGATCCGGCGTCACAAAAAAATGCTGCATCTATCGTTTCCTCGCTGTGACGGAGACCCACTCTCCCTGGTGATGTACCTCCAGAAGCTCCATGCCGGCTTCCTTCACTGCCTCCACCACGGTCTCCTCCTTGTCCTCTATGATCCCGCTTGTGATGTAAATACCGCCGCTTTTCAGCTGGGCCTGGATCACCGGCGTCAGGGGTACCAGCACATCCGCCAGGATGTTGGCGGCCACAATGTCGTACTTTTCATAGCCAGCCCTGTCCTGAACCTCTCTGTCGTCAATGATGTTTCCGATCATGACCTCGTACTGATCCTTCTCAATGCCGTTGACAGCCATATTTTCGTGGGTGGCGTCAATGGCGCAGGGATCCAGGTCCGTGCCCACGGAGTAGCCCGCGCCGAACTTCAGGGCCAGCATACCAAGGATGCCGCTGCCGCAGCCAACATCCAGGATCCTCATGCCCGGCTCCACGTATTTCTTCAGCTGGCGGATACACAGCTGGGTTGTCTCGTGCATACCTGTGCCAAAGGCCGTCCCCGGATCAATGTGGATGATCAGCTTGTCCTCATCCTCCGGCTTTACATCCTCCCAGGAGGGGATGATGAGCACGTTGTCCACGGTAAACTGGTGGAAATACTGCTTCCAGTTGTTCACCCAGTCCACGTCCTCTGTCTGGGACTCCTCGATGGAGGCCTCCCCGATATCCACAAAGGCAGAGATGTCCTCAAGCTCTGCGCGCACCTTCCCCAGCATCTCCTCCTTGTCGTCTTCCTCCTCCATATAGAAGGTAATGTAGGCCACGCCGTCGTCCTCCTCAGTCTGGGGAAGGATATCCACAAACATCTGCTCCTTGTCCGCCTGGGTGAGAGGAATTTTATCCTCGATCTCCACCCCCTGGATACCCAGCTCCATGAGGGAACTGCTGACGATCTCCTCCGCCGCGGTTGTTGTCTTCAAACGAAATTTATTCCATTTCATACCGTCTCACCTCTGTCCCGCCTCTTCCCGGCGGAACATTCCTTTCCACATCAGTTTATCATATGAGCCCCAAATGCTCAACGAGGATTTTCACCCCGAGACAGACGAGGATCACGCCCCCTGCGATCTGGGCTCCCTTCTGCCAGCGGGAGCCAAACACGTTGCCGATCCTTACGCCCGCCGCGGAGATGACAAAGGTGGTCACGCCGATGAAGGATACCGCAGGCACGATCTCCACCTTCAGAAAGGCGAAGGTGATACCCACCGCCAGGGCGTCGATACTGGTAGCCACCGCCAGGGGCAGCATGGTCCGCACATCCAGGGAGTCGTCCGCCTCGCAGTCCTCCCCTCCAAAGGCCTCCTTTATCATGCCGGCGCCGATAAGTCCCAACAGGATGAAGGCGATCCAGTGGTCTATGGAGGTGATGATCTCCTTGAACTGGCTCCCCAGGAGATACCCGATGACCGGCATCCCCGCCTGGAATACCCCAAAATAAAGTCCCACGATCCCCGCCTTGGCCCAGGTGCATTTCTTCATGGCGAGGCCCTTACAGACTGACACGGCAAAGGCGTCCATGGACAGCCCCACCGCCATCAGAAAAAGTTCGATCAGTCCCATTTTTCTTCTCCTTTTGTCTTCTTTTGTGTCCCTCCCGGGGCCGAAAGCCCCTCTCCCCTGTCAGCGGCCGGGCGGATGCAGCGCGGGCAGCGCGTAAAAAAAGACCCATCCGCGGCAGATACTCTCTGCGCGGATAAGTCTCATTATTTCAAGTAATGCCAGATGCCAGGACAGCATCAGTATGTTGACAGTACTGCGCCCCAGGCGCCAACTACTCCCTTATCGCTTCTGTTCATTATAAGGAGAAGAACGAGGCTTGTCAATCATTTTTTATCAACTTTCCTCTTCGCATAGCCCGAACCCTCTCCTTCATCTCCCGGTCTGCCCTCCTGGACTCGCAGATTTTCTGCAGCGTCTTATTATAAGTGAAGTCATCCAGACGGCAGGCCTCAAGAAAAGCCTCCGTCTCCTTGGGGAACTCCAGGTAAAACATGGAAAGGGCCCAGGCCACGGCCATCTTCACATAGTAGGAGTCCTGGTCCACCTGCTCCAGCTCTGCCAGGGCCTCCCCAAGGTACTCCCTGTCCACATAGTAGTCCAGCAGCATGACCGCCCCGAAGCGGGCCGTGTACTCCTCCCCGCTCCGGAGGCAGCCCGTGACAAAGGGCCAGAGCTGCGCCCGGTGCCTGCCGGCGATCTTCAGGGTGCTGCAGAAGCTGTCGCAGACAGACCAGTTGTCAATCCTTGGCAGGAACCAGCAGATCAGCCGCCGGGCCTCCCCCAGGAGTTCCTCCTGTCCGCGCTCCTCCCGGCCATGCTCCTCCTGGCCTCGCAGCCTGCGCGCTCCGCCTGCCCGCCGTTCCATGTTATCCAGCCCGTAGCCGATGACCATCCCCTGGAGCATCACCTCCTCGAAGCTGTCCTGCCCGGCCCGGGAAAGCCACTCCTCCCACCGGTCCGCGGCAATGCGTCGGGCGATTTTTCGCAGCAGGGGAAGACGGATCCCCAGGAACCGCTCCACAGGCAGCTCCGGGATCAGGGAGCTGGCGAACCGCAGATAGGAGGGCTCCCCCAGGCTCTCCAGATACTTCCTCATTTTCTCCCGGCTCTCCAGACAGCCGGGCGGCAGGCTGACAGATGCTTTTTCGGCAGATGCTTTTGTTTTGCTTTTCGGCATACAGGTTCTCCTTTCCAGAGCTGAAATCCCTTTTAAACTCTATTTTCACATCTGTTTCAGGAAAAATCAAGCATATCCGCCTCTGTCTTTCTCCCGGGACTGTGCTATAATGAGAGCAGTCTGATTTTTACAGAAACAGAAATTTTACACGAAACGGGGGATTATCTTGCAGGACCTGAAACGCGTTTTCACACACCTTGGGCCATTTAAGAAGGAATTTATCCTCAGCATCCTGTTCATCATTGCTGAGACAGGCTTTGAGCTGACCATACCGCTGATCATGGCGGACATCATCGACGTGGGCGTCCAGACAAGGGACATTCACTACATCTGCATGAAGGGCGTGCAGATGGGCTTTTGCGCCCTCTTCTCCCTCATCACAGGGCTCCTCTACGCCAGATACGCCGCCAGGGCCGCCCTGGGCTTTGGCTCCGGCGTGCGGGAGGCTGAGTTTTCCAGGATCCAGTCCTACTCCTTTGCCAACCTGGACCACTTCAGCACCTCCTCCCTGATCACCCGCATGACCACGGACATCACCGTCATGCAGAACGCCATCACAGGGGGCATACGGCCCATGGTCCGGGGACCGGTGATGCTCATCATGGGGCTCTTCCTGGCTTTCTGGATGAACGCCGCCCTGGCCCTCGTGTTTGTAATCTGCACCCCTGTCCTGGCCTGCATCCTGTTTTTCATCGTGCGCAAGGTGGCGCCCCTGTACGGGAAGCTGCAGGTCTGCATGGACAGGGTCAACGCGGCCATCCAGGAAAACCTCACCGCCATCCGGGCTGTCAAGGCCTTTGTGCGGGAGGAGTACGAGGAGGAGGTCTTTGAAAAGGCCAACCGGGATCTGGCGGACACAAGCCGCACCACCTTCCACTTCGCGGTGCTGAACCTGCCCGCCTTCCAGCTCACCATGTACACCTCCATCGTGCTCATCCTCTGGTTCGGCGGCGGCTTTATCCAGGCCGGCAGCATGCAGGTGGGAGAGCTGACCGGCTTCTTAAGCTATGTGCTCCAGATCGTCAACTCCCTCATGATGATATCCAACGTGTTCCTCATGCTGACCCGGTCCCTGGCCAGCGCCCGGCGCATCAACCAGGTCTTCGACGAGACAAGCACCCTGTCCGACCCGGAAAATCCCTGCCAGGTGATCCCGGACGGACAGATCGACTTTGACCACGTGTCCTTCAAGTATAAAAAAGAGGCAAAGGAGTACACCCTCTCCGACATCGACCTCCACATAGAGGCCGGGGAGACGGTGGGCATCATCGGCGGCACAGGCTCCTCCAAGAGCACCCTTGTGCAGCTCATCCCCAGGCTCTACGACGCCACCTCGGGTTCTGTCCGCGTGGGAGGACGGGACGTGCGCTCCTACAGCCTGGAGGCTCTCCGGGACGGGGTAGGCATTGTGCTCCAGAAAAACGTCCTCTTCTCCGGCACCATCCGGGAAAATCTCCTGTGGGGCAACCCCAGAGCCACGGAAGCTGAGCTGCAGGCGGCCTGCCGCGCCGCCTGCGCCGACGAGTTCATCCGCACCCTCCCGGAGGGGCTGGACACCCGGCTGGACCAGGGAGGGGTCAACCTGTCGGGAGGGCAGAGGCAGCGCCTGTGCATTGCCCGGGCTCTCTTAAAACGGCCGAAGATCCTCATCTTTGACGACTCCACCAGCGCCGTGGACACGGCCACAGAGAGCCGGATACGGGAGGCTCTGGAGGCCATCCCCTCCATGACAAAGCTGGTCATCGCCCAGCGCATCCTGTCCGTCATGCACGCGGACAAGATCGTGATACTGGACGACGGACGGATACACGCGGTGGGGACCCACCAGTCTCTCCTTGCAGAGAGCCCCATTTACCGGGAAATCTACGAGTCACAGAAAGGAGGCAGATAGGCCATGGCAACAGCGAACAGAAAGCGCCCCAAAAACCTGCGGCGCACATTTGGGAAGCTCCTCTCCTACATGGGCATGCATAAATTCCTGCTGGCGGCGGTGGCCCTTCTTGTCACCGTCAGCGCGGGAGCCAACCTGCTTGGCACCTACATGGTAAAGCCCATCATCAACCAGTATATCGTGCCGGGGGACCTGAAGGGGCTCATCTTCGGCGTGGCGGTCACCGCCGCCATCTACCTGACCGGGGCGGCCGCAGCCTTCGGCTACAGCCAGACCATGGTAAAAGCCGCCCAGAAGATCATCTATGACATCCGCCGGGACCTCTTCCACACCATGGAAAAGCTGCCTCTCGGGTACTTTGACTCCCACCCGGACGGGGACACCATGAGCCGCTTCACCAACGACGTGGACACCATCTCCGACGCCCTCAACAACAGCTTTGCTATGATCATCCAGAGCTTTATCCAGGTTGTGGGGACGCTGACCATCCTCTTCATCCTGAACTGGCAGCTCAGTTTCCTGGTTGTCCTCGGGTACGCCTCCATGTTCCTCTACATCCGCTACAGCGGGAAAAAGAGCACCTACTATTTCAATCACCAGCAGCAGTACCTGGGCGAGCTGAACGGCTACATCGAGGAGATGATCCGGGGCCAGAAGGTGGTCAAGGTCTTCAACCACGAGGCGGACAGTCTGAGGGCCTTCCACGAGAAAAACGCTCTCCTGCGGGAGGCGGGGACAAAGGCCACCGCCTACTCCAGCACCATGATCCCCATGGTGGTCAGCATTTCCTACATCAACTACGCGGTGGTGGCTGTCCTGGGCGGCCTGATGGCCATCTGGGGCCGCATCGACATTGGCACCCTGGCAAGCTATCTCATCTTTGTGCGCCAGTCCACCCTGCCGGTAAACCAGTTCACCCAGCAGTCTAACTTCATGCTGGCCGCCCTGGCCGGCGCGGAGCGGATCTTCGACATGATGGACGAGACGCCGGAGGAGGACGCAGGCCACGTAGTCCTTGCAAACGTCACGGCGGACAGTCAGGGAAACCTGGAAAAAAGCGCGCAGCGGACAGGGAAATGGGCCTGGGAGGATACCCGCACCCACGCCCTCACGCCCCTTCGCGGGGACGTCCGCTTTCACGATGTGTCCTTCGGGTACAGGGAGGACAAAAAGATACTGGACAAGGTCAGCCTCTACGCCAAGCCGGGCCAGAAGATTGCCTTCGTGGGCTCCACCGGCGCCGGGAAGACCACCATCATCAACCTGATCAGCCGCTTTTACGACATCAGCGGAGGCGCCATCACCTACGACGGCATCGATATAAGAGACATAAAAAAAGAGGCCCTGCGAAGCTCCATGGCCGTGGTGCTCCAGGACACTCATCTCTTTACCGGCACCATTGCCGACAATATCCGCTTCGGGAAGCTGGACGCCACAGATCAGGAGGTGGAAAATGCCGCCCGTCTGGCCGGCGCCGACTCCTTCATCCGCAGGCTCCCCGACGGCTACGATACCATGATCACCGGAGACGGGCAGCGCCTCTCACAGGGGCAGCGCCAGCTCCTTGCCATCGCCAGGGCCGCTGTGGCCGACCCGCCGGTGCTGATTCTGGACGAGGCCACCAGCAGCATCGACACGAGGACAGAGAGCCTCATCGAGAAGGGGATGGACCGGCTCATGGAGGGCCGCACAGTGTTTGTCATCGCCCACCGCCTCAGCACGGTCCGCAACGCCAACGCCATCATGGTGCTGGATCACGGCCGCATCATCGAGCGGGGCGACCACCAGGAGCTGCTGGACCAGAAGGGCATGTACTACCAGCTCTACCACGGCATGTTCGAGCTCTCCTGACAGTCCCGGCCTGAAGCGCCATCCCGGCGCCGTCTCAGCGCAACCCGGTGCCATCTCAGCGCCGTCTCAATACTGCCTCAGGGACGCCCATGCAGGTCATAGTAAAAAATATACTGCTGCAGCACCCCCTGGAAGCCTGCATATCGCTCAAAGGGGAAACCCTCCGGGTACTGCTCATCCAGCACCTTTTTGATGTGGGTGTCCACCGGGAAGGCCTCCAGGTGGTGGAGGGCAAAGAGGCAGATACAGTCCGCCACCTTGCCGCCCACGCCGCTAAGCCTCATAAGCTCCGCCCTGGCAGCGGGATAGTCCATCCCCTCCAGGGCCTTCAGATCCACCTCACCCCCAAGGACCATTTCCACGGTCTTTCGGATATACCGGCTCCGGTAGCCCAGGTTACAGGCCCGCAGGTCTGCCTCCGTGGCCCGGGCCAGCTCCCCCGGGCCGGGGAACGAATCGTAGACCTTCCCCTCACCGGAAACACATTTCTTACCATATGTTTCTGATAAGAGCTGCACGATCCTTCTGATCCGCCGGATATTGTTCTGCTGGGAAATGATAAAGGTGACGATCATCTCCCACAGATCCTGCTTAAGGATGCGGATCCCCCGTCCAAAGTCCGCCGCCCGGACAAGGTAGGCGTCCGCCGGGTCTATCCGCTTCTTATACGCCCCGTAATCCCCCTCCAGGTCAAAGTAGGGGGCCCAGAAATCCCGCAGCTCCTCTTCCCCGCAGTGAAACCGGAAAACGTGCTCCTCCTCTGTCTCTTCTATCTTCAGGTACCTGTCCCCGGCCACAAGCTCCCAGATCCCTTCTTTCACTTCCTCCATGCGGAAGCACTGGCCGGAAGCCAGGATCTGCCCCGGGGAAAAATGCTCTTTTGTAACGGTTACCATAGTCTTCCTCTCTTATCGCTCTTTTGTCTTTTTATGATTTTACAGGTAAAGTGAGGCTTTTGCAATCCAAAATCAACATGTGCAGGCACGCCTGGACATAAAAAAGGCGCCTGAAAACTCAGACGCCTTCTATCTATTTCAAAATGGCTTATGCCGCACTTTTTCTTCCATGGGTGCCTGTGCTGTGGCCGCCGCTTCCCCGGCTTCCAGAGCCGCCTGCTGCCCGCTCATATTCTCTCAGCTTTTGCCTGGCCTCCTGGCTTAAGTTCCTTGGAACCTGGATCTGGACCGTCACATAGTGGTCGCCGTGCACAGCCGGATCCTTCATGGAGACAATTCCCTTGCCCCGCAGCCGGATCTTTGTGCCGGACTGGGTGCCCTCATGGATCTTGCACATGACATTTCCGTAGAGCGTGTTTACAAGGGCCTCGCCGCCGAATACCGCCGTCGTGAAGGGGATCTGCACGGTAGTGTACACATCCATTCCCTTCCGCTCAAAGCCTGGCTTTGTCCCCACCTGTACCTTCAGGAGAAGGTCTCCCGGTTCACCGCCGCCGGTTCCCGGCATGCCCTTGCCCTTCAGGCGAATGCTCTTGCCGCTGTCAATGCCGGCCGGAATATGGACCTGCAAAGTCTGGGGATTCCCCGACCCGGACGGATCCTGGAAGGTAATGATCTTGTCACAGCCAAAGGCCGCCTCGTCAAAGGACACCTCGGTCTGCGCCCGCAGGTCTGAGCCCTTCTGGCGGAAGGAGCCGCCTCCGAAGCCGCCACGTCCAAAGCCGCCGGTTCCTCCGTAGTAGGACTGGTGGAAGCCGCCTCCGTCTCCTGTGTGGAAGCTGCCGGAAAATCCTCCTTTGTTTTTCCCGTGGAAAATATCTCCGAACAGGTCATCAAATATATCGTCCATATTTCCGTTTTCGAAATGGAATTCTCTGTAGCCGCCGTTGCCGGTGCTGTAGGCTCCTCCGGTGTAGCCGCCTGCGCCTGCTCCGCCACCGGTCCCGTCAAAGGCCGCATGCCCGAACTGGTCATACATCTTCTTCTTTTCCGGGTCGCTGAGCACCGTGTAGGCCTCTGTTACCTCTTTAAACTTCTGTTCAGCCTGTGGATTTCCCGCATTTGTATCCGGGTGATATTTCTTTGCAAGCTTCCGGTACGCTTTCTTTATCGCATTTTGATCTGCGTTTCTGTCAACACCAAGCACTTCATAGTAGTCTCTCTTTGCTTCCATCTCTATCACCTCCCGATCGTCCACATCTGTAAACTGTCAAAATCTATATAAATTTCTAATTCATATATTTAATAGAATATACCTGTCATATCTGAAATCTATATGAACGGCCCTTCAGCCGGAATATTTTCTATACTCCAAATATCATATAAAACCTCCCCGGGACAGGCTGCCCGGGGAGAAATCTCATTATCCTTCGATGGTCACGTAGCGGTTCTCCTCCACCTGCTTCTGATCCTTCTTCGGGATATCCAGGGTGAGGATACCATTTTCAAACTTCGCGTGGATATCTTCCTGCGTCAGGTTCTTGCCCACATAGAAGCTTCTGCTCACATTTCCTGTGAAGCGCTCCTGCCTGATGTACTTGCCATCCTTCTTCTCATCCTTGTTCACATTCTTGGCCGCGCTGATGGTCAGGTAGCCTTCCTTCAGCTCTGCCTTGATCTCGTCTTTCTTAAATCCCGGCAGGTCAATCTCTACTTCGTAAGCGTCGTCCTTCTCTTTCACATCTGTCCGCATCACCTGATCTGCTGAGCGTCTTCCGTAATACTTTCTGTCAACATCCGGGAAGGAAAAATCAAACCAGTCATTAAATAAATCTTCTCCAAAAATACTAGGCATCATCATAAGTCATCTCTCCTTTGATCATTCATTTATATTGGCACTCCGTGCGACCGGAGTGTTGGTTTTGAACTACTGGAAGGGGATCTTTTTATTTCCTTTCCTTTGTTCTAGATGTAATATAACACTTATTGTTAGCACTGTCAAGAGGTGAGTGCTAATTTTTTTAAAAAATTTTTGACCCGGTTAAATGAAAAACTTATTTCTACCTTTTTAGTCGAGTAAAGTATTTTATGTAATTATGGGTAGACGTTAGTCTTACATTTTCCCTGATCTGGGGGTAGCTTTTTCTCTTTCATTATTGTACGGTTAAATGAGAAAGTAAATGCAGGTCACGGATAACATAAAAATGTCCCCCTGAATTTGTACCTACAGTAAGCCCTGCAAAAATGGGGTGGCATTTACTCCTGCAATGCTTTATGATACTCCCATCTGGACTGAAGCCCGATAGAGAGATGTCCCCTCCTTGCTGGACAAAACCAGAAAGGAGGGGACATCTCTCTAAAGACAATTACATATTATTCAAAAAGCCCATTTAATTTCTATACAACACTTCCAAACAGAATCATATGACCTATCTTATATTAAGCATCTGCTCGAACGAGTGCTTCCTGTAATTCAGGGTCGCACGCATAAATATAAATTCCTTCGACACCTCGTGTCATCAATATACGAACTTCATGCCGAAGGAGTATCTCTCCGAATTTTTGTCTACTGCCATCTGATAATGTTCGATTTTGCACTGCTTTTCTATTACAGCTTTCTGCTGGATCAAAAACTATTTTCCCTTTACGATATTTGACTGACGGTCCCAAAATGACACCTGCATAGTTTAAATCAAATCCCTGTATCGTAAAAGTTGACCCAATCTCGTCTATCGTCTGAGGCTGTTCGGCCCAAGCCAGACTTTTATTCTTCCTTTTTGTATTTTTATCCAAATCTTTTTCTAATTCGTAATTCCATGGTTTATGCCATTTTCCAATAATTACTTCCCAGTATTTTAACAGTCTTTTTTTCGCTACGGGCTTAGGATTATAGCTCCAATCATATGTTGCAATCATTCTGGATAATTTGTGATCATCATTCTTGGCCTTTTCTTTTATCGCCTTTTCCAATTGAAAGGGATCATCAAATATTTTAATTTCGTATCCCCCCTTTTCTTTAGGGATTGGATGGATTTCCTGCTTCTTAGTCAAACAATCAATCCAGTCTATGATTTCTTCAGACGCCTTGATACGAAGTTGCTTCGTTAATACAAAATAATTCCCTTGTTTTTTTGATAAAGCCCGGAAATATTCTAATTTTTCAAATTCCCAGTATTGTTCCGTAGTTAATATTTGATTTTCATCAAACATCACAACCGTCACCTTTGCTCGACACATAATGTCCTGCAGCTGATTCCGTCCCTTATAAGCCTGCTTACCCTGAGTCAATAACAGATGGGCCTCGTCAATAAAAGCAACATCTATCGGTGCCTCCGAAGTGTGATGATTGATAAACCGCGTTGGTTTCCAAATAATCTCCCCATATTTGTCTTCTAAACCTAGCTTTAACGCAATCTGCTTATAAACTCTTATTTGCTCATCATGATTGACAATCAAACAACATTGGAGTGATTTGTCTCCTTTTTCTTCCGCATAAGAATAGATGTCATAAAAAGTGCTGCTGTTAAGAACTGTTTTACCTGTTCCCGCTTCCCCCTCAATAAATATCAGCTGATTTTCCATCTCAGTATCCAATGCATTGAATACCCTGTCAATTATTTTATCTTTAATCTGCTCCTGTTCTCCTGTCAATCTATGAAGTGGTGAGGCTTTAAAAACAGCAGAATCTTTTATAACACTCTCCTGGGGAAACAGCTCTTTATTGTCTCTTCTGAGTTTTTTCCAAATCCTTTGAAAAATACTATCCATTTCAAAATCAGGATAATATTTTCTTTGTGGATTCCCACGCAAATTATGTATCTTGCGAACATGTTCCGAACTCATGAGATACAGCATTAATCGGTTCTCAATATCTAATGTTAATGACTTATTAAAGTGCTCATGACCAATAATATAGAGATTGGCATTATTTTTACTCAATGAATCGTTCCATTTTTCCTTCATACCAGTTGATCCAAAATGTTGTCTTGTTCTTTGAATAATATTATTGGTCTCACCTATATAAACGTCATAATCATCTGTATCTTTCCAGCTATGAATATAAACCGTAGGAAACTCTAAAAGAATTTCCTTGACTTTCTGCAAATCTTTAACATCCAGTTTTCTCTCTAACTCTTCTAATCCTTGTATACTGTCATTGATTTTTTCTACTATAGGATATTTCATCAGATTACTTTACACACCTCTTTTACCGCTCGAAAAACAACCCATATACCGAACGTCTAATACTGTTACTTGCATATCCTCACAGCTCCGTATACTTTTCTTTATGTCCGTACGCTTTTTCTACCGGATACTTCTCCGCATTCTTCTTTATCTTTTCCTGGATAATCTCATCCATATCCAGCCCACAGGTATCCGCCATCAGAATGCAGTAATTCAACACATCCGCAAGCTCTTCCCTGATCTTATCTTTTTTCTCCTCACACCTGACATCTTCTGCGCTCCACTGAAAAACCTCTAACAGCTCTGCCGCCTCCAGACTAATGGAGATTGCCAGATCCTTCGGATTGTGAAATTGCTTCCAGTTACGCTCATCTCTGAATTTTAATACCTGCTCAATTGTTTCCTTTGTCATCTTTAACCCTCGCTTTTTGCATGCCCAGACATTTTTTCAGATAAGCAGACAAACGTTGATCTGTACAATATACATAACAACCTTTCATACCCCGTGTCATCAGTGTCCGATAAGTATTTTTTATGATTTCATCTGCTTCTTTCTCTGCCAGATACGGATTTTCTTTATATAATTTTTTAATTCCCTTCAACGACTGATCTGTTCTGGCTCGTCTTGTAAAGTCTGTAACAATCCTTCCATTTTCATATCGCATATCATCTCCAATAATGACTCCGACATAATCAAATTCCAACCCTTGAGACGTATGTATACATCCCGCCTCATGGACGGAATCTTCATCTATAGCATAAGTAGTTGTATTTTTCAAATTCCAGCTAATTTCAAAATCTCCGATTTTTATATCGTATACAGATGAATCGTTCACTCCTTCTTTCTTCCAATCCCAACAGTATCCCGCCAAAATCCTTGCCCTGTTATGCGATGACCGATTTCTTTCAATGATCATCTTCTGCATTTCCACAGGTGAATCAAGTATTCTAATATCAAAATCAATATCAACCATATCAAAATTGGCAGTATCACGAATTTCCAATATATGATCCAGCCATGCCAGATATCCGTCTGATCCGTTACATCTGAATTGAGACACCAGTTCCATTTCTGTAATCTGAGCATTTTCCTCCTCAGCCCATTTTCTAATCTCATCTACACTTCCTATATCCTGCAGGGTGACTCTTTGACTTTCATCGATAAAAAACACACTGCATTTCGCTGCATGGATAATTTCCTTAATCTGGTTTTCACCCATGTTATGGAACATTCCTGATTTTTCATTCAACCGATGTGCTTCATCAACAAGGACTGTGTCAACCATATTATTTTCTGCTTCTGTATAAATTCCCGAGCCCTTGAACATATTATCAACGCTGCTTTTCCTTATACTGCCCTTTAGCTTTTTTCGATACACATTTCTTGGTGCGGAATTTTTAGATACATATTGACAGAACTGATCCTCTTTCGTCAATTCAGCAAGAAGATTCACTGCTACTACGCTCTTTCCTGTTCCAGGACCACCTTTTACGATCACGACCCGCTTATTGTCATCTTTGGCAGAAAGCCTTGCTTCATCCAAAATCTCCTCATAAACAACCTTCTGTTCATCCAGCATAATAAATTCACGATTGCCTTTCAGCATTTTGGCAATAGAGTCCTGCAAACTTTTTGATGGCTTAATACGTCCCGAATCAATCTTATAGATCAATTCTTTCTTATCACCAAGCCGAATACTCTTCTTAATGAAATCTCTCAGTTTTGTAACTTCACCGCGTGTAAATGCCGGGGCATTTTCCAGATATATTTCATACTGTTTGGCGTCAATTGGATCCTGCTCATGCCGTCTGCAATTGTGTAAATAGGCACATGGGAAGATGGAAATCATGCCCTCTTGCACAGAAGCATTGTAATCGCTGATCAGCATAGCATATGACCATGCCTGGTATGAAGGATGAACAACTTGCCTCACAGCATTTCCGGTATAAGTCTGTACCAGGCCATCCCGCCCCGGAACCGCTTCCAGTTCATCCCACTGTTTCAGTTCAATCAAGACAACATTGGCATCTCCTTTTTTTCCATAACCAGATATTAAAAAATCAACACGTTTCGATGTCTGGGGAATATTATATTCAATAGCAATCCCTGCATCCGACGGAATATCTTGATCATTCAGAACCTTATACATATATTCCATGGAATTTTCCCATGCACGAAATTCATTTTTTGCCGTGTGGCGATGCATTCTTTCATAAATATTGTTTTCAATTTCCACAGCAATTGTATCCTGCTCTACGCTTGTTAAGAAATTGTCTTTTGTTCCTTCATAAATCAGCATATGGTCACCCCTGCCATAGATTGTTTAATATATGTTCTATTCTATCATATTTACATTTTGTTGTCGCCTGCACAACCCTCTTACTATTGCTCATTTTTAAATTTTTCTAATTCTAACAGATATTTACCAAAATCCGACCTGCCGTTCCCGCCACACTGAGACTACTGCAGCCGCTTTCTCTCTGCGGCCGCATCAATCAGCTCCTTTGATTCCTGAAAAGCGTCCGGCAGATAGGCCTCTGTCCATTCTTTGCCAGCCTTTTCCTGCTTTTTGATCTCATCCCATCTGGTCAGCGCCTCGCCCGAATCGGAAACTATCTCTTCTCCGAATACATGGGGATGGCGCCGCAGCATTTTGTCCGTAATCCCCTGTATCACGTCATTCATCGTAAAGTAGCCTTCCTCTTCCGCTATCTGCGCGTGCATTACCACCTGCATAAGCAGATCGCCCAGCTCTTCTTTCAGATTTTCCGGATCCCCTGTCTCCTCCAGTATATTGATCGCACCGATCACCTCCGCCGCTTCTTCTATACACGTCTTCTTCAGGCTTACATGAGTCTGCTCCCTGTCCCACGGACATCCGTCCGGTCCCCGAAGCTTTGCAATAACCTGCTGGAATTCTTCAAACTTTGTCATGGTGTTTTTACTCCTTTGTCTTGCTGAGATTATTGTACCGCAAAATTGAGGAAAATGGGAATTGTGTGGGGTAGTTTCATTGTGAAAATACTATTGAAGTAATCACTGCTCTCTTTAACCTGCCCCTTGTTCCGCCAACTGATTTTTCTATCCAAGGCGGCGCGCCGCTTGCGACCTAGCCCTTGCCCCAACCACTCCCCAAAACAAAGCGAAGATCATTATGGAACATTTATCCCCTACCTAACCTCCACCCTCCTGCACACCCCATAAATCACAGGCTGCATGGCGAAAACAGCTATGGCGTAGACCAAGATCAAAACCGGCGGGAGGCCCGTCACTTTTCCACCGATCTCCAGCAGGCTGAAATCCTGGACTGCATTGTAGATATCCATGAGCCGGTCTGGGAAGAAGGAGCAGATTGTCGGCAGGGTAATGATCCGACTCAGGAAGGGAAGCACGCACAGCACCACAAATGGGGCCATGATGGCGATCACAGTGGAGCGGGTGATGGCTGACACGAGCATGGCGGCGGAGACGGCGAACATAGTTCCCACATAGCCTCCCAGCACGATGAGCAGGTAGGTCTCCAGGAACGTGGCATTGTAAAAATCTCTCCACAGCTCAAGCTGAATGGGACTGCCCGCCCCGCCGGCGCCGAGTACGAAGAGCACGATGAAGGTGTACGCAAAGATAAAGGCAGCGAACAGTGCGGTGGCCATCAATAGACCTGCCGCAATTTTGGCCAGAACCGCCCTGCTCCTTCCCAGCTTTGCCGACAAAAACACAGCGTCCGCTCTGAGCTGGAATTCGTCCGAAAAGATGCCTGACACGAAAAAGCCGATAAAAAGCGCCAGGATCATCATAAATGTGGAGATGTTTTTCAGGAGCGCTCCCCAGCCGTCAAAGTATTCATAGTAGAAGGGAGTGTCCAGACTTTTGTACTGGTCGAGAAGAAAGGCCTGCTGAGCCTCCGGGAAATCTTCATCCCCGGAGGTAAACCATTCCTCCAGTCCGGAAATGCGTTTTTCATAGACCTTTGCGGCCTCGTCCTCCGTGATATTGTCAATGGCGTAGTAATCATACTCCCTCCAGGGGCTGTTGGCCAGATTGATCACATCGGCAATGGACGAGATCCCCTGCTTCTCCTGAAACATCCGGTTTTCAGCCTCTGTGGAGCCCTCCGCGGAGCCGGACGAATACTCCCCGTTGATCCTGCTGTTCTCCTGGTAAACACTCCGAAAGACATCCCCCGTCAGATATCCGGCCCAGACATTTTTCTCCTCTCTGAGCTTTCCAGCCGCCCCCATTCCGGTCCTGTGGTTTCCGCTCTCGTCCACGTACTCCACTCTGCTGATAGTCAGCATGGACACGGCCAAAAGCACGATGACAAGGAGCAGGGCCGCTGTTTTGCTCCTTGTCCTGGAAAATACTTTTTTAATCTCAAATCTTATCATAGTCTTCACTCCCCGCTTTTTCTCCGAAATAATATAAAAATACATCCTCCAGCGTCGGCTTTACCGGAACCGCCCCCTGCAGCGGCCTCTCAGACGAGATGACCCTGAGCTTCACCTTCTCTCCCTCAGTCTTCATGTTTGAAATCCTGTACCTGTCGACCAGGGGCGGAACTCTCCTTTTCTCCACGCGGCAGCTCCACACCCTTTCCGGCATGGATCGGATGAGCTGATCCACGGCGCCCTGCCGGATGATCCTGCCATCCTTCATGAGCCATATTTCGTTCGCTATATACTCTATGTCAGAGACAATGTGGGTGGACAGAAGCACGAGCCGCTCCCCGGACAGCTCGCTGATCAGGTTGCGGAAGCGTATCCTCTCGTTGGGATCCAGCCCGGCCGTGGGCTCGTCCAGGACTAATATTTTCGGGTTGTTCAGCATTGCCTGAGCGATCCCGGCGCGGCGCTTCATGCCCCCGGACAAAGTCTTCATCTTTTTGTTTGCCGCCTTTCCAAGTCCCACCTTCTGGATCAGCATTTTCGTCCTCTTCCTGGCAACAGCAGGGCGAATTCCCTTGATGGAGGCGATGTAGAGCAGATAGTCCTGTACTGTAAACTCAGGGTAAAACCCGAACTCCTGGGGAAGGTAGCCAAGCAGCTTCCTGTATTCCCCGTCCATGTCAAAAATATCCCTTCCCCTGTAGGTGATAGTTCCCTCTGTAGGACGGATAAGGGTGCAAAGCATCCGCATCAGCGTAGTCTTCCCCGCGCCGTTGACTCCCAGCAGTCCATAGACTCCGTTTGTCATGGCAAGGTCCACATGGTCCACAGCCGTGAAATCCCCAAAGGTCTTTGTCAGATCATTTAATCTCAGCTCCATCAGCTATTCCCTCCCAATCATACATATTCGTTTTCAGCATCCGGTACAGGACAAGGCCAAAATACGCCCCGGCCGCCGCCAGAAGAGACAGCCACACAGGAACCGTGAGCAGCGTGTACACCCTGTCATTGAGCACAAGAAACAGCCACAGGGCGCTCCACAGCATGCACAGCGCCGCCGCTGTCACCTCATTTACCCGGCTGCTGCACAGTGTGCGCAGGCAGATGCAGGCAGTGACCGTCATGGGTAAGAGGAATTCCACCAACAATTCCGTCACAGGGACATGCAGCCGGGACACAGCCACGCCGAAAAACAGGGTGAGAAGCAGGGTATCCGCCAGTCCAAAGAGGAGCATCCTGGCCGCGTAAATCTGTCTCAGTGTATAGTAGGAGGCCAGCTCGACCTCCATGCTCTGGCAGGCCCTGTTCTTCCAGATCTCCGGAATGACAAGGATGACAAACAGTGTGGCCGCCACCCCCATGCTTCTCTGCACATAGGCGTCATCCTCCACAGGCACAAGGGCTATCCACAGCAAAATGAGCAGAGCGAGCTGACACAACCACCACCTCTTGCGTATCAGCGCCAGCTGTCCCCAGACAAATTCATGGAAGGTCAGCAGCCTGTCCTGCTCGGACAGAAGGAACGCCTCCTTTGACCTCCTGACCGTCTCCTGCAGTCTCTCCTCCTCTGCGTCTTTTTGCAGCATACTTCTGTACTTTTCCAGCTTGTTTTCAAATTCCATCTTCCTCTTCACCTCCTGGCTGCAGCAGCTGTCTTAGCACATTCTTCGCCTGTCTCAGGCGGTATTTGACCAGCGGCGTCTTAATTCCCAGAGTCTCGGCGATCTCCCGGAGCTTCAGGCCGCTGAAATAGTAGAGGATCACCGCCTCCCTCTGCTCCTCCGGAAGCTTTTTCAGGGCGGACTCTATGGCGATCCTGTCCAGAAGGAGCTCCCTGTCCGCAGAGCTCTCCCTGTTCAGATCTGTCTGTTCCAGCTTTTCTGTCAGCTCCCGTTCCGGGGCCGGCATTTCCTTTCTTTTTTTCAGATAGTCAAGGCACAGATGCCTTGCTATGGTGTACAGGTAATTTTTTGCCTTCTCCCTGTGACAGTAGGCAGACAGCCGGGCGAAAAAGCGGGTAAAGGTCTCCTGGGTCAGATCCTGGGCATCCTCTCTGTTCCCGCAGCGGCAGATGCAATAAGCCAGGATATCCCTGTAATATTTGCGCACGAACAGATCAAAGGCCTCCTCGTCCCCCTGCTTCATCCTTCTGATCAGGACAAGATCCAAGTCCACACACCCCCTTTTCGCCTTTTATCCTTCCCTCTATTATATATAACGACTCAACCGTCCAAAAGGATAGTCCATCCCCACAGAAAATGCAGCCTTTCTGCGTCTTCTCAGATGTATATTTGGCATCAAAAAACACCAGGCCCGCAACCCGGACCTGGTGTCAAAAACCTCTGCCATACTCTCTTTTTTCTCTGCCCGCACTCTTTACCTTTCCCCGCCGTCCCTGCGCTTTCTGATCCTTCTCTCCCTGACAACACGCCCTTACGGGCGCTGACAGCAGTTCCTACTCCTCCAGGCTCCTCCTCGCCTCCCGGGTAATCTCCTCCGGGAACCCGAACACCTCCAGCAGGCGCACTGCGTTGGTCTGGCGGCAGATGCCGGGATGGATCCTGTAGTCAAAGGCGAGGCCCTGCTCGTAGGCCTCCTCGCAGAAATAGAAGCCTTCATACCCTGCCGGCCCGCTGACCAGATTTTCCGCGATCTCCAGGTCGTGGGTGGCGGCGATCACAAGGCAGCCCTTCTCCCGGAGATACTGAAGGACGGCCGTGGAGGCGGCGATCCGCTCCTTTGTGTTGGTTCCCCGCAGGATCTCATCTATGACAGCCAGCACGGGCCGGCCCTCATCCACCTTCCGGATGATCCGCTCCATGGACCTTATCTCCTTGATGAAATAGCTCTCCCCCGCCAGCAGGTTGTCCCGTATGGCGATGGAGGTGTACACGTCAAAGGGATACAGGCGGGCCCTGGAGGCGGCGCAGGTGTGGACGGACGCGGCCAGCACCGTTCTGATGGCCGCCGCCTTTATAAAGGTGGATTTCCCCGAGGCGTTGGAGCCGGTGATGATGCACCCGGTCTTCAGGGACAGGTCATTGTACACCGGCTCGTCGATGAGGGGATTATAGAGATCACGCAGCTCCAGCTCCCTGTGTCCGGAATACTCCGGCACGCAGAAGAGGGGGAGGCTCCTGCGGAAGGAGGCCGCGCACACCGCCACGTCCAGCTCTCCTGTGATAAGAAGGATGCGAAGAACCTCCTCCCTGTGGGCGCTGATCTCCTTCATGGCCCTGTTGTAGTGGACAAAATCCACCAGGAAGGCTCCCTTCACATACACCCTGACCAGCTCCGACAGATCTGTGCTGTACTGGCTCTGCTGCCTTTTGCGGAGAACCCGGAGCACCTTGTTCAGCTTTGCGGCCGCCTCCTTTGTCCCCTGGAACTTTTCCCGGAAATGTCCGCCGCAGATCCTGTCACTCTCTGCAAGATTTCCTGCAAGTGAGGTGAGAGCCTGAACCGCGCTGATGATTTCCAGATTGATCTCATAGCTGCTCCTTTTCAGCGCGTACACGCACATGTTGACGAGAAAAAGGAACAGGAAGGGCGACAGCATCTCCATATTTCTGAAGAAAATGGCGGCCCCAAGGCCGCCCAGAAGGCTGGCAATGAGGAGGATCTGCAGCACCTGGTAGACCCAGGGGTGCTCCAGCTCAAAAATCTCCGGCTCTGTGATGAGCTCAGGCACATAGCAGCTGTTTTCCCTTTTGCCCAGGTCAAACAGGCGAAGCTGTAGCTCCTGCCTTTCCTTTTCGTTCCGGTCCAGCCAGGTGATGTCCTCCTCCAGTGCCGCCAGCCTGTCCGGCTCTGTGTCCATATCCCTCATTCTCTTGTAGAGAACCTGCTCCCCCATCCAGGAGCAGCAGGTGTTGACCCTGGCAAAGACGTCGTCCATGTCCAGATCGCTCCAGGTGATGTCGTCCAGCCCGTTTTCTGCCTTTGTCTTCTCCCAGAGTATCCTGGTCTGCTCAGAGGGGCGCTCCCCCTCCTCCGGCTTCTGTCCGAAGGAGGAGAGAAGCCTTGCTCTCTTCCATTTTCTTCCTGTACGGTGGTTCCAGGCGGAAACCAGGACTGTAAAAACAACCAGGCCCGCCACTATGATCATACCTGTCATAATCGCTCCTTATCTGAAAATTATCTGTCTTTGAAATCTGATTTCTTCTATACATGTCTTCTTAAGACTTGCATGTGTCTGTTCCCTGTCCCACGGACATCCGTCCGGCTCCCGAAGCCGCGCGATGACCTGCCGGAATTCTTCAAACTTCGTCATAGTGTTTTACTCCTTTGTTGTGTTGAAGAATTGTAACATTTTTTCCATGTACTTTCTACTTTTTCTTCTTCCATTTCTCCATTTCTGCTATAATGAGATAAGTTCTAATAGAAAAAGCGGCAAAGGAGGAGCGCCATGCACTATGTGATCAGTGATATTCACGGATGCTACGATGAATACAGGGAAGCTCTGGAGAAAATAAATTTTCAGGACTGTGACCTTCTGTACGTTCTGGGTGACTGCATTGACCGGGGTTACGCCTCTGTCAAAGTCCTCAAAGACATGATGTACCGGCCTAATGTCATCCCGATCGTGGGAAATCACGAATATATGGCCCTGGATGTATTAAAGGACCTGTGTGTGGAGATCACAGCTGAAAATGCTGAAACACTGCTGGACGCGGAAATGCTTTTGAAGTATGCTGACTGGATGAAAAACGGGGGAGACCGGACAATCCAGGAGTTCCGCGCTCTCCCTATGGACGAAAAACTGGAAATCCTGGACTATCTTGGTGATTTTTCTCTGTATGAGGAAGTGTCTCTCAGCGGAAGGAATTACCTTCTTGTACACGGTGGTCTGGAGCCGTTCCGCGAGGGCATGGATGTGGAGGATTTCTCCGTGGCACAGCTTCTCTTCTCAAAGGCCGACTACGACAGGATGTATTTTTCTGACAGGTTCACTGTTACCGGGCACACGCCTACCATCTCACAGCCGGGAAATAAGGGGACTGTCATCAAACGGAACAACCACATTGCCATTGACTGCGGCTGTGTATTCGGCTATAATCTGGCAGTGTACTGTATGGAGACAGACCATGAAATCTACATTCCTTATAAACATAAAAAAGACTGCGGACCAGAGCCGTAGACAGAAGAAACTCCCCGCTCTCCTAAAACTCTTTCTTCTCCAGTATCCTCGCGCTGATAAATATGGAGACCGCCATCACGGCCGCCGCTGCGGCTATGCACACCGCAGCCACGCCGGCCAGTCCCATGCGCCCCATAGTCCTCACAGCCGCCTGCAGGGCTTCATTGTCCAGATCCGTCAGCTTTACGATGCCAAAGACGAGAGCCATGACGCCCAGCAGGACGATGAGCATGGCGATCCGTCCCTTTTCCGGCCCGAATTTGAGCTGGAAGGGGATCATGACAGCCAGGAAGAGGAGCAGAAGGGCCGCGCTCACTCCGGCAGTGAACAGGGTCTCTCCCATTTGCCCGGCGTCGGCCGTCCGGCCGGTGTACACAAGGATAAAGGCCAGGATGAGGAGGAGCCCCGCTCCGCCTGTCACGACACCGAAGATATATTTCTCCGCCGCGTATACTTTTCTCTCAAAGGGCAGCGTAAAGAGGAAGGCGTTACCGTTGTCGTACTCGTCGTAGCTGATGGTGCTCAGCACGAAAAAGGAGCTGACAAATCCCACATAGGGGAGCACAAAGGTGGCAGGCGACGACCCGGCCCCGTTTGTGATCGTGAGAAATGCCGCCATGACAAACACTAATATAAAGAAGTTTTTCTGATTTTTCAGCAGTTTGAAATCCTTGATCAATAATCCTTTCATACTCGTTCACCCCTTATCATCATTGTGATCATATCGTCGATGCCGCTGTTTTCTATCACGACCTTCGGATAGTTTTCCAGGTAAAACTGCTTCTGGTCCGTGAGGGCGCTGTAGCCGTAGGGCTCCTTTTTCACCCGCAGGAGATACTGCCGGTCCACAGAGGCGTACTGCTCCGGATCCAGCTTCAGAAGGCCGTAGCTTCCAAGCAGCACATCCGTCTCCTCGTGGAGGATGATGCGCCCCTCATGGATCATGTAGAGGTCGTCACAGATCCCCTCCAGGTCTGTGGAAATGTGGGAGCTGATCAGGATCGACCTGTTCTCGTCCTCCTCCATATACTCCCGCAGGATGCCAAGAAGGCTGTCTCTTGCCACCACGTCAAGCCCTGCCGTGGGCTCATCCAGCAGAAGGAAATCCGCCCTGTGGCTGATGGCGATGAGAAGCTTCAGCTTCGCCTTCATGCCGGTGGAAAATTCTTTGATCTTCCTGTCCACGGGGATCTGGTATCTGCGGCACTTCTCCAGAAAGTCCGCCCGGTCAAAGGTGTGGTAAAAGCCTCTCAGCATGGCCGCCGTGTCCCGGACTGTCAGATATTCGCTGACACCGGAATTGGACAGCACCACGCCCAGCCTCTCCTTATCGGCTGTTGTCAGAGCTTTCGTCTCCTTTCCCATCAGGGTGATCCGGCCGCCGTCCGTGTGGATCAGTCCCAGGATTGCCTTAAATGTCGTGCTCTTTCCCGCGCCGTTCTGTCCCACAAGGCCGGTGATACAGCCGGGCTGCACCTCCAGAGAGCACTCCAGAGTGAAGCGGTCGTAGTTTTTTCTGACATTTTCTAACTTTAACATAGCCTAGTCCTCCAAAATGAGTGAAAATAATTCTTTTATCTCTTCATCCTGCATCCCATATCTTCTGCCTTTCTGAATGGCCAGTTCAAGATCGGCTTCCACTTCCTTTCGCTTCTCTTCCTTCATCAGTTCCGTGTTGGAGGCTGCAATGTAGGTGCCTTTCCCGTGTACAGTAACTGTGAAGCCCTCCTGCTCCAGGTTGTCATACGCTTTTTTTACAGTCAGGGCGCTGATCTTCAGCTCCTTTGAAAGCGACCTCACAGAAGGAAGCGGGTCGTTTTCCTTCAGTTCACCTTTCAGGATCAGGGCCTTCACCTGCTCGATGATCTGCTCGTAAATCGGGATCATGGATGAATGGTTGATGATGATCTGCATATTCATCCTCCTTCTGATAAACAGTATATAACAGTATATCACTGTTGTCAACTGTTATATACTGTTTGTTCCAAACATTTTTTCCGGATTTTTATCATTGACTCTCCCATCATTTTAGTATAGTATATAAGTAACCAGTTACTTATATACTATACTAAGAAAGGAATGATTGAGACGTGCAGCTATCGGATCTGATTGAAAAATTCAGGCACACAAGAGACGGGCAGGCGCGGGCCGTCTTCAGCACCATCTTCATTGCGGGGAACCGGCTCCAGACCTCCTTTGACAGGGCGGACGGCCAGGTCACTATGAAACAGTTCATGCTGCTGACCATGTTGCGCCAGTCCGGGAAGGACATGACCTTCACCCAGCTGGGAGAGCTTCTTGGCTGCTCCCGGCAGAACATCAAAAATCTGGCCGCCTCCCTGGAGAAGAAGGGGCTGGTCACCATCTCCCGAAATCCCCGCGATGGCAGGGCCTGCGTCATCAGTCCCACAGAGCAGCTGCCACGATATTTTCAGCAGGCAGCTCAGCTCCACACAAGGAAGCTGAGGGATCTTTTTTCCGTCTACTCAGACAAGGAGATAGAGCAGCTGTTCCGGCTTCTCATGAAGCTGTACAGCGGGATAGACCGGCTGGAGCAGCCGGAACAGCAGTCGGAACAGCAGCCGGGACAAAAAGAGCAAAATGAGGGATGAAAGCAGGAGGGATACTATGAGTGAGACGATGGTGCTTTACAGCTCCAGATACGGAGCAGCCAGGCAGTATGCCCACATAGCAGCGGAGGAGCTGGGCCTGGGCGTACGGGATGTTAAGGATGTCAGGAGCGCTGCCAGCGGGGATATCATGAAAGCTGACCGTATCATCCTGTGCGGCGGCATCTACGCCGGGGGCCTCTCCGGCGTCTCCTGGCTGAGAAAGAACAGCGCAGCGCTTGCAGGTAAGAAGGTGGTCCTCTTCGCCGTGGGGGCCTCCCCCTGGGATGAGAGGACTGTGGGGCAGCTCAAGGAACGGAACTTAAAAGGACTGCCCGGGAACGTAGTCCTCTTCTACGGCCGGGGCGCCTGGGATGAGTCCGCCATGAGCTTTAAGGACAGAACCCTCTGCCGGATGCTGCAAAAATCAGTGGCCAAAAAGGACCCGGCCGCCTGGGAGCCCTGGGAGAGAGCCCTTCTTGAGGCCGCCGGCCGCTCCTGCAGCTGGATCGACAGAAAATATCTGGAGCCGGTATATGAATACCTGGCCGCGCCCTGAGAGGGACATCTGCCGGGATCTGCGTTTCCCGGGATTTACAAAAGAGGGATGAGCCTACTGCTCATCCCTCTCTATCACATGGGTATCCATATTTCCGAAATCACTGCTCAGTGTAAACTGATCTTCAATCCCCTCTGTGAGATAAATCTGACCGTCCTGGGTAACCAGGATCATCTCAAAATCCTGGTGGTCCTGCCAGTACCGGGAAGCCTCATCCAGCCCCTTTACGAACATGGACGTAGAGAGGGCGTCCCCTCTTTTTCCCTCCTCCGTGATGATGGTAACGGAAGCCAGGCCGTTGTCCACAGGGTATCCCGTGTCCGGGTCAATGATGTGCCCGTATTCTTTTCCGTCTTCCCCCACAAAATACCGCTCGTAGTTGCCGGAGGTGACGACCGCGCAGTCGGAGGCAAGGAGCATGCCCAGGACTCCCTCACCCCCGTCAAAGGGGCTGCGGATCCCCAGCCGCCAGTCTCCCCCGCCGGGCCTTTCGCCCACAGCCTGGATGTTGCCTCCCAGGTCGAGAAGGGCCGATGTGACGCCTTCGTCTTCAAGGAGCTGAGCCAGTATGTCCCCTGTGTATCCCTTTCCCACAGCGCCCAGATCAAACTCCATGCCGGCGGGAAGCTGGACTGTGGTGCCGTCCAGCTGCACCCTCTCATATCCCACATTGGCCAGGAGGGCGTCCAGCTCCTCCTGGGAGGGTATCCGGTTCTCGTCTGTGGTAAATCCCCAGGCCTCCAGCACCGGGTAGATGGTGGGGTCCAGGTCTCCCCCCGTCTCCTCTGCCATCTCCAGGGCAAAGCCCACAATATCCGCCGTGTCCTCGCTCAGGGTCACCGGATTTCCCCCGCTGTGATTGAGCTGGTAGATCTCACTGTTCTCATTTGTCACGGACCACTCGTCCTCCAGCTTCTCCACCTCGTCCTGGGCCTTTTCCAGGGCCGCCTGGGCCTCGTCGCCGTAGGCTGTGAGGGTCATGTAGGTGTCCATGGCAAAAAATTCCACCTGGGCCTGGTCTGCGCCCTGCCTTCCTCCCCCGGAGGATGAAGCCTGCCCGGAGCAGCCCGCCAGGGCTGCCGTGCTTCCCATGAAAGCCGCCGCGCACGCCAGGGCGGTCAGGCCGGTCCATCTCTTTTTATACTTCATCTGCATTCTCCTGTCTGTGATTTTTTCGTTCTTCTCCAGTATACAGGAAAATGCTCTGCGAATGAAGTACCAGTTTTTCTGTTTCTGCGTGATCAGCGAATTTTCTCCAAAATCTGAGCGATCATGGCGGCCCGGTTAAAGGGCACCATAAAATAGTATCCGTCCGTGATATCGCGGAGCTTTTCCGCGATCTCCACGGCGATCTCCACGCCCACCTGCTGGGCCTCCTCCCTGCTCATGTCCCTGTCGTACCGGGCGATGATCTCGTCGGGCACGCTGATGCCGGGAATCTCATTTTTCATAAACAGGGCGTTCCGGTAGCTTACAAGGGGCATGATGCCGCAGATAATCTTCGTGTCTATCCGGGATTTGATATACCGGATCCGCTCCATGTCCTCATCTGAGTAGATGGGCTGGGTCAGGAAGAAGGAGGCGCCTGCCTCGCATTTCTTCTCCATCCGCCTGATCTCCGCGTCCAGGTTGGCCCTTCCGTAGTTGAGGGCTCCGCCGTATGCCACCGGATCCCGGGCAAAATGCTCCCTGTTCATGCGCTCCAGGTATTTCATAAGGCTCACTGAGTGGAAGTCGTAGACGGAGGTGACCACATCCCTCTCCCCTGAAGGCACCGGATCCCCGGTGACAAGGAGGAAATTGCGGATGCCGTTCATGTAGGCTCCCAGTATCTGGGCGCCCATGCCGATGACATTTTTGTCCCGGCAGGCAATGTGGGGCATGGTCTCCACCTGCAGGCGGCCCGCCACCTTCACGGCGGACATGGCGGAATCCGCCCGCATCCGCCCCATGGGGGAGTCGGAGAAGGTGATCATCTCCACCCCGGCTGCCTTCAGGGCAGCCGCCGCCTCCATCATCCTGGCGTCATTTCCGTCGTGGGGCGGATCCAGCTCGGCGATCACCACCTTCTCGCCGGAGTAGAGCCGGCGGATGAAGGGGTTGCTGTTGTAGCTGATATCCTTGTCCGCCCTCTCCTCAGGCCGGTCTGTGAACCGCCTGGGGATCATCCTTCCCCCGGGCATCCGGGACAGCTGCCGTATGTAGGCTGGGCTGGTGCCGCAGCAGCCGCCGATAATGTTGACTCCAAGCCCCGCGATCTCCTCCATGGCCTCCCCGAAATAGAGGATATTATCCCTGTATACGTTCCGATTCTGGATCCGATCCGCATAGCCGGCGTTGGGGGCCGCGAACACCACCAGGTCGCCGAAATCCTGCCTGCGCAGCACTTTTGCCAGATGGGCCGGCCCTACGCCACAGTTGAAGCCGATGCCATCGATCTCCGAGCTCTCTCTGGCTGTTCTGACCAGATCCGCCGCGCCAAGCCCGGCGTTGGTATAGCCGTACATGTTGACGGAAAAGCTGGCCATAATGAAGGCGTCGCTGACAGAGCGGATCCACCGGGCCACAGGGAGAATTCTCTTAAAATCAGAAAATGTCTCGAACCAGATCAGCTTCACCCCCGCATCCAGGTGGGCTCTTGCAATCGTCTTGTATTCCTCCAGTATCTCCTGCTCGCCGGCCTCCTCTTCTCCGCTTCCGTGCTCCGGTATGGGTCCTATGTCTCCCGCAATGTAAACCGGTCTTCCGGGCGCCTCTTTTTCAATCGCCTCCCCGGCGATACAGCAGGCTGCCCGGACATTTTCATACACCTTCCCCAGGAGCTCCTCCCGGGAGGCCTCCCCCCAGGTCTGGGACAGGGTCTCTGTGTTGGAGGCAAAGCTGTTGGTCCGCAGAATGTCCGCCCCCGCTCTTATGTATTCCCGGTGGATGGCCTCGATCTTCTCCGGCGCCGCCACATTGTCCAGCTCCGGGAAGCGGCTGCCTCCCCCGTATATTTCTCTGTAGTAGGTTCCCATAGCGCCGTCTGTGACAAGCCGGCCTGACCGGAACAATTCTCTGAAATCTGTCTCTTTTTGCATTGATCAATCTCCGTTTCTAACTGCCTGGAAGGCCGTCTCCAGAGCGGCGATCAGATCCTCCGCCCGCTCGATCCCGATGGACAGGCGGATGGTGTTGGGCCGGATCCCCTGTTCCTTCAGCTCTTCCTTCGTGCACTGGCTGTGGGTGGTGGTAGCCGGATGGATCACCAGGGACTTTACGTCCGCCACATTGGCCAGCAGAGAGAAGATGGGCAGGCTGTCGATAAATTTCCGGGCGTCCTCTTCCGTTCCCCTGATCTCAAAGGTGAAAATAGAGCCGCCTCCATTTGGCAGATACTTTTTATATAAAGCATGAGTGGGCTCCCTGTCAAGAGAAGGATGATGGACAGCCTCCACCTGGGGATGGGCTGCCAGGTATTCCACCACCTTCAGCGCGTTCTCCACATGTCTCTCCACCCGCAGGGAGAGGGTCTCCAGCCCCTGGAGGAGAAGGAAGGCGTGAAAGGGGGACAGTGTGGCCCCTGTGTCCCGCAAAAGCACGGCTCGGACGTAGGTGACAAAGGCGCTGCCTGGCGCCGCCTCGGCAAAGGATACGCCGTGGTAGCTTGGATTGGGCTCTGAAAGCCAGGGGTATTTGCCGGACGCTTTCCAGTCAAAGCTTCCGCCGTCCACGATGACTCCCCCAAGAGCTGTCCCGTGTCCTCCCAGGAATTTGGTGGCGGAGTGGACCACAATGTCCGCCCCGTACTCGATGGGCCGCACCAGGTAGGGGCTGGCAAAGGTGGAGTCGATCACCAGGGGAATGCCGTGCCTGTGGGCGATCCCGGCCAGCGCCTCGATATCCGCCAGGTTGGAATTCGGATTGCCCAGCGTCTCCGCGAAGATGGCCTTTGTGTTTTCCTGGATAGCCGCCTCAAAGGCTCCCTCCTCCTCCGGGTCTACGAAGGTGGCCGTGATGCCGCTTGTCTGCGGAAGGGTGTGGGCCAGAAGATTGTAGGTTCCGCCGTATATAGTCCTGGATGCCACAATGTGCTCCCCCGCCTTTGCCAGAGCCTGAAAGGTGTAGGTGATGGCCGCCGCGCCGGAGGCTGTCGCCAGAGCCGCCGTGCCGCCCTCCAGGGAAGCGATCCTCTTCTCGAACACCTCCTCCGTGGGATTGTTCAGCCTCCCGTAGATATTGCCGCCGCTTTCCAGGCTGAACAGATCCTGCGCATGCTGGCAGTCCTGGAACACGAAGGACGTGGAAGCATAGATAGGCACGGCCCGGGCTCCTGTGGCCGGATCCGGCTGATCCTGTCCTATATGCACCTGCCTTGTCTCAAAGCTCCAGTTTTCTGTATTTCTTACATCTTTCATGGTAGGTTCCTCCTCTTTTTCTATTTGTGTCTGTATCTGCTTTTGTCTGGGCCTGTTTCTGTCTGGGTCTATCCTACCACGGCCAGTCCTTTCCGGCTAATACAGAAAAAAAATAGCCGGTTATAGTTTCAAGCTATAACCGGTCTGTCTGTATTTATCCTCCGCAGGTCTCACTGTCCTGTCCCCAGGTACTTCCTCAGCTCCTGGATATAGAGCTCCCCCATCCTGCTGGGGATCATGTTCTTTCTGACAATGTAGCCGATCTCCATGGTACTGTTTCTGTTCTCCTCGTCGTCCTGGAAGGGCACTGCCACAAACTCGTTTCCGTTCAGCTCCTCACAGATGATGCCGGAACAGAGGGTGTAGCCCTTCAGTCCCACCATCAGGTTCAGCATGGTGGCCCTATCGTTAGCCCGAATGATACGGGGATACTCATTGGTGGACAGGATTTCCTCCGCTAGGTAGAAGGAGCTGTCATCCCCCTGCTCAAAAGCAAGGCAGGGATAGGGCTCCAGCTGTTCAAACCGGATGGACTCCTCCCCGGCCAGAGGATGGTTCTTCCACAGGTAAACAAAGGCCTGGCAGTCGATCAGATGGTGGAACACAACCCCCGCCGACCTGAGCATCTTCTCCAGACTCTTCCGATTGAATTCAGACAGGTACAAAACGCCGATCTCGCTCTTCATGGTACTCACATCACGGATCACCTCCGCTGTCCTTGTCTCCCGGATGGCGAATTCATACTTGGACATGTCAAATTCCTTGGCCATGTCCACAAAGGCCTTCACAGCAAACGAGTAGTGCTGGGTGGAGACGCCGAACTTTTTCTTCTGGGAGCCTCCCTTTCCGTATTTTTCCATGACCTCCTCGTACTGGCCGTAGAGCTGCCTGGCATAGAGAAGGAACTCAGCCCCGTCCCCTGTCAGAGTGACTCCCCGCCCGCTGCGGTAGAACAGGGTGATCCCCAGCTCTTTTTCCAGCTCCCGGACAGCGCTGGTGAGTGAGGGCTGGGAGACATACAGAAGCTCCGCCGCCTTGTTGATGGACTTTGTTTCTGCTATGGTGATGATATAATTTAACTGTGTCAGTGTCATTGTCTCCCTCTCTCTTCCGTTTTCTACCTGCGGCCCCTCCTCCCGGGCCCGGCTGCCTCGTCGGCCCTATTCCAGCACCTCATATGTTCTCCTTCAGTATAATATAAATTCTTTCATTTATGCAACTATATATGCCTTATGTCCCGCCACCAACGGCATCCCCTCCCCTGTGCTCTCTTGCGTCTGTACCGTAAAAACTGCACGGTTTGAAAAGTGAAAATCCGCCCTGAAACCGGGATGAAAACAGTAGAACGCAGATGCGAGAACCGCATCTGAATTCCAGGAGCGGCATTTTCGCTCCATTTCTCAGAGCTACAGAGTCCATCCTTAGAGTATAATTATCATTGGCAAAAAAAGGGAAGAGATCGAAACCTCTTCCCAATCATACAGATTTATCTTATTG
>NZ_SPGT01000018.1:0-66141 GCF_005845155.1 Clostridium sp. BSD2780061688st1 H5
TACCATGTGCAGGGAACGTACCGCTTAACTTTAGAGTTGATAAGTAGGGGATTTTTCTTGATAAAAACCGGAAGGATTATTGAAATGTTGATAACTACAATAGAAAAGCCCCGGGGTAAACCGGGGACTTTGTCTACAGTCTGAAAGGATATACCTGCTTCCAAAGGCAGGTATATCCTTTTTTAATTCCGTATATCTGCTAAATTCCGGGTATCCGTCCCCGCCAACGCCTACTCCACCCGGAGAGCCGTCACCGGATCGCTCTTTGCCGCCTTCCTGGATGGGATCAGCCCGCCCAGCAGGGTGAGCACGATGCTCAGGGCGATGAGGATGACCGCCGGGACGGGCGACAGCACCGCGCTGACCTCATTGGAGCCGGCCACATAGTGGATCAGCATGTTGCCCGGGATCAAAAGCAGAAGGCTCAGCCCGATGCCGATGAGCCCCGCGCAGCCCCCGATGATAAAGGTCTCCGCGTTGAACACCTGGGAGATATTCCTCCTGGATGCGCCGATGGCCCGCAGAATGCCGATCTCCTTCTTTCTCTCCAGGACGCTGATGTAGGTGATGACGCCGATCATGATGGAGGACACGATGAGGGAGATGGCCACAAAAGCGATGAGCACATAGCTGATCACATTGACGATGTCCGTGACGGAGCTCATCAGTGTGCCCACCATGTCGGAGTAGGTGATCACCTTCTCATCCTGCCCCTCCTTCTCCATGCGGCTGTTGTAGTCGTCCAGTATCTGCACCACCTGGTCCTTGCTCTCAAAGTCCTTCGGGTAGATGCTGATGCCTGCAGGCTCATCGAAATCCGCGTAGCCAAGGGTCCGCAGATTGCTCTTGTAGGAGGCTGTCCCCGCGGACTGGAAGGACATGAGCAGCTCCGTCATCTGGGTCTCATCCATGTTCATCTCAAAGGCGCTCTGGAAGGCCTCCGGATCGATGGAGAGGGCGTTCTGTATGTTCTCCCCGATCTGGGCTGCCGCCCTCTGCATGGCGCTCTCCATGCCGGAGGTGATCTGTCCCATCATGGTCTGGACAGCAGAGGTGATCTGCCCCTCCAGGGCCTGGGCTGTGCCGCTCTCCATGACAGAGGACATGTAGCTCTCCACCGCCCCCGTCAGCTGCTGCTCCAGGGCCTCTGTATCCAGCATGCCCGCCAGGGCCGCCGTCAGCTGCCCCTTGGCTCCTTCCGTCCCCAGATAGGCGAGGAAGCTCTCCCCGATCTTTGAGGGGTCCGGCAGATTGTTATTTGCCGCGTAGGTCTGGTAGCCGGCCGCCAGCTCGCTGGCCAGCTTCTGGAGCTGCTCCTGGGTGATATTGATGTCCATGCCGGAGGGGAAGGTCTCCCCCGCCCACTGTTCCAGGATGGCCTGGGCCTCCCCTGTCTGCAGGTAGGCCGTCAGGTACTCGTCAAATTTCTCCCCGTCTGTCCAGCCATTTGCCTGGGCATAGGACTGATAACCTGCCAGTATCCTGGAGAGCAGCTCCCGGAGCTGGTCTGTGGTGACGGTGGTCCCGCCGCCGGACTGGATGATCTCGCGGATATTGTCCTCCAGGATTTCCCTGGCCTCCTCCGTGTTCAGGTAGGACACAAAGGCCTCCCCCAGCTTTGTGTAGTCTGTGGCCGGATTCTGGGAGGCATAGGCCTGGTAGCCCTCCAGCAGGCCCTGGGCCAGGCTGCCCAGCTGCTCCGGCGTGACGGTCAGATCCATGGCCTGGCCCAGGGAGGACAGGTCAAAGCCCTCCATGGCGGGCAGCTGGGTCTCCACCGCATCCAGGTCGATCATGCCGGACAGGTCCAGAGTCCCGCCGCCTCCGCTTGAGCCGCCTGTCAGGTCAAGGGAGCCGGACAGCCCGGCCGCCATGGCGGAGGAGTCAAAGGAGAAGGCGTTCTGCAGGGCCTCCGCGTCAATGGTAAAGAGGGAGTCCATATCCAGCCCCTGGCTGCTCTCCTCCCCGAAGGGCTCGCCGGAGAACACGTTCACATTCGGATCCGCGATCTGCTGCTGTACGATCTGGCTGTCCCCAGCCTCCTCCACCAGGTGCTCTGTCAGGGAGGCCGGATAGCCGATGCCGGACTGGAGCATCATGGCGTTGCCGTCCTGTGAGGGCTGCACGATGCCCACCACAGTCAGGTCCTCCCCGTTTTCCACCAGCTTACGGACGTAGGACTGGTCGTCGGACCGGTCCGTCCACACCTGGTACTGGCTGTCGTAGGTGTAGTAGTCCGCGCTGTCCACCAGCTTGAAGGTGGTGCCGATGATGTCATCGTAGGAGTAGGTGCCGATATCCTCCGGCGTGTCAATGTTTTCCTCATTCAAAAACTGCTGTATCATCTCATCCAGCTCCAGGGGATCCCGCAGTCCCAGCGTGTAGAGCATCATGTCGCTGATGCTGCCTCCCTGGGTCAGGACCACCACGCACTCATTGTACTTCTCGGGCCATCTGCCCGCCTTCACGTCGTACTGCCCCTCGTAGAGGGAGGCGTTTGCCGGCATCTCGTAAAAGACGTCCGTGCTCATCATGGAGGACATGAGGCTGCTGGAGCTGGAGGAGGAGCCGAACCCCAGGGCGTCAAAGGAGTGGTCCGGGTTCACCTGGCGCACCTGGTCGTCGTTTACGCGGTAGATCTGGGGCGTCACATTGTAGCTGTACTCCACCGCGTTCGTGTAGTCCCCGATGCCGCTCTTCCCGCTGTCAAAGTACTCCTTCAGGGACTTCAGGTCGTTGGAGTCCATCTTGGAAAACATGTCTGTCACCATCTGGATGACATTCACCTCCCCGGAGCTGCCGCCGCTGCCGGAGCCGGTCATCATCATGGAGGACAGGTCAAAGCCTGTGCTCTGGATCTCCAAGGGATACTCTGACAGGGTCTCCTCCTCCATATTCTGGATATAGTCGTTGACTCCCGTGGAGAGGGCCAGGATGAGGGCAATGCCGATGATGCCGATGGAGCCCGCAAAGGAGGTGAGGATGGTCCGGGCCTTCTTGGTCCGCAGGTTGTTGAAGCTTAAGGAGAGGGCCGTGAGGAAGGACATGGACGTCTTCCCCAGGTTTCTGTGCTCCGGCTCCTCCAGCTCCCTCTCATCCACCGCAAAGGGATCTGAGTCCTCCCGGATCTTCCCGTCCCGCAGGCGCACGATACGGGTGGCGTACTCCTGGGCCAGCTCCGGGTTGTGGGTCACCATGACCACCAGGCGGTCCCGGGCCACCTCCCGCAGAAGATCCATGACCTGCACGCTGGTGTCGCTGTCCAGAGCGCCGGTGGGCTCATCCGCCAGCAGGATATCCGGGTTGTTCACCAGAGCCCTGGCGATGGCCACCCTCTGCATCTGCCCGCCCGAGAGCTGGTTTGGCTTCTTGTGGAGCTGTTCCCCCAGCCCCACCATGGCCAGGGCGTCCGCCGCTCTCTGCCGGCGCTCCGCCTTGCCGATGCCGGATATGGTGAGAGCCAGCTCCACGTTGGCCAGGATGGTCTGATGTCCGATGAGATTATAGCTCTGGAACACAAAGCCGATGGTGTGGTTCCGGTAGGAGTCCCAGTCTCTGTCCTTATATTTCTTCGTGGACACGCCATTAATAATCAGGTCGCCGCTGTCATACCGGTCCAGTCCCCCTATGATGTTGAGAAGCGTGGTCTTTCCGGAGCCGCTGGGCCCCAGGATGGCCACAAATTCGTTGTCCCGCAGGTTCAGGCTTACATGGTCCAGCGCCTTCTGCACCAGGCTTCCTGTCCTGTATTCCTTACAGATGTCTTTAATCTGAAGCATGTGTGATCCCGTCTCCTTTTTTCTGTAAATGTCCGCGCGGTGATCTTTGCACAAAAGATCACCGCCCGCGAAAAACAATCCAGTTTCAAGTATAGCGGGCGGCTCTTTTATAGTCAACAGAGCCCATTATTAAATTTTTATAACCTCTTTTCACCCATCCTCTCCCGCACCCAGCGAAGGTCCGCCTCCGTGTCCACAGACAGACTGTCCGCCCGCTCCACCGGGATCAGCCGAAGCTCTTTTCCGTAGTCCAGAAAACGCAGGGTGTCAATTCCCTCGATCAGCTCCAGCCGCCCCGGGACGGAGGACTTATAAAAATCCAGCATTTTCCGGTTGTAGCCGATGATCCCCACATGCTTATAATAGGAAAAAGACACATCGCAGAAGGGGTATGGCACCGGCGTCCTGGACATGTAGAGGGCCCGGAAGCTGTCGTCAAAGACCACCTTGATGTTGGAGGCGTGACAGAGCTGGGCCGGGTCCTTCACCCGGGCGATGATGTTGGTGCCGAACTCCACGTCCAGGGGAACCTCGTCCGGCACGGCGGCGTCGATGTTGGCCGGGTCGATGAGGGGCTCATCCCCGTTGATCTGCACGTAGAAGTCCGCCCTCACCTGCCCTGCCGCCTCCTGCAGCCTCTCCGCCGCCGTCCGGTGCTCCCGCCCTGTCATGACCACCGGGATCTGAAGGCCTCTGCAGGCCTCCTCTATCCGCCGGTCGTCCGTGGCCACCCACACCTCATCCAGCCGCCGGGCCCTCCTGGCCCTCTCGCAGACCCACCACACCATGGGTCTGCCCTGGATCTTAAGCAGGGGCTTCCCGGGCAGCCTGGTGGAGCCGTACCGGGCCGGTATGATGCCTGCTGTCCTCACTGCGTCCTCCCCCCTCTTCTCTCGCCCGCTTCCTTCAGGCTTCTTATTTCCTCTCTCAGCTCCTTCTCCGTCTCTATATACTCCAGCAGCCGCCGCTCCGTAGCTGCCAGAATTCCCTCCAGCATGCAAATCCGCAGCTCCTCCTCTGTCAGCCCTTCCACGGAGATGGTCTTCCCCTGGTGGGGAAGCTCCCTCCTTTCCCTGAACTCCTCTGCCATCCTGTTCACCTCGCTCCTTGCCGAATAAAAATACATGATATGCCGCGCATCTCCCTCCCGGACCACCAGGGGCCGCAGCTGAAAAAAGCGCTCCCTGCTGCCGGGGTCATACATCCTGTACCTTCCCTTTTCATTGAGCCAGAGGACTGCCCAGGGATCCGTCTCCTCCCCGGGAGGACGCTCCCCCGGCAGCTCCCGGGAGCCTTCATCTCCCCGCAGCAGGAGGAGGGCGCAGGCCTCCGCCTCCCGGCACTCTTTTTTCCGGTACTCTCCTTCCCGGTACTCCCGGATGTCCAGGGCGTCCCAGGGCTCTCCCATACACCTGGCCATATTCCGCAGCTGCGCCAGGTTGACCCCCTCTGTCAGGATCCCCTCCATCCCTAAATGCAGCGCCAGACAGAGAGCCATACAGTAAAGGGCATCGTGCTGATAGCTCTCCTCGTACTCCGGATTAAAAAGGATCTGTCTGTCAAAAAACCGCCGGATCTGGTTCACCCCTGTGGAGCTGACCGTGCAGACCGTGCCCGGAAGCCGGTCAAAGGCCAGGGGCAGAAGCTCCGAGGGAAAGTTCCCCTCTATGAGCTCCGCCTCGGGAAAGAGGAGGGAGTAGTAGAGGATATCGTCCGGATGGGGCTTGATGCGCACCCGTCGGCCCTCCAGATAGTAGTCAAACAGATGCCGGTAAATGTCGATCTGGCCGTCAAAGGTAAGCTGGCCCAGGCTGGCAAACTGCTGGGTGAGAAGGAGCACCTCATCCTCCCGCCCCGAAAGCCTCGGAACCTGGAAAATGCACCGGATCTCCTCCTGCTGCCGCCCGGGCAGTCTGTGGAATTCCTCCATGACCTGAAAATCCTCCGCTCTGGGGTCCAAAAAGCCCGGCTCCTGGGCAGCCATGTCGCAGTACTTCTTTGTGATCAGGGGACTGGTGTGGTCGTAAAGTCCGTATTTCTCTATGAGGGCGTACCGCCCCGGCGCGCTCTTTTGGTGAATCTGCGCCAGGACCCAGGGACGGCTCAGAGCCCCGCTGCCGTCCTCGAACATCTCAAAGGAGATGCCCTCTGACAGGAGATAGACCTGCAGGTAGGTGTGGATCCCGGCGATGAGTATCCTCTCAAAGTCCTGTGGCCTGTAGGGAATGCTCCTTGCCAGCTCCTCTCCCACCTGGCGGATGATCTCCTCCTCCGACCCTCTGTAGCCCCCGAACCGGAACAGGTACACCTCATTGAAGAACCGCTTCGTCTCCAGCTCAAAATACCGGGGCATCCTCTCTTTGATGTAGTCCCCCAGTATGAGGACACATTTTCTGTCTCTGTAATACATCTGCCGGTGGACCATACACTCCAGTATCTGGTAGGCCGACAGAGCCTGGTACAGTATCATTGTCTCTCCTCCCATAATCCGGCCTTTTCCATCACCTCCCGCACGGACTCCATCACTGCCTTGTCCTGGGTGGCAAAAAGGTCTCTCCCGAAAATATAGTCTCCAAAATATTGTCTCATCCAGAGAAGGTTTCTGGAAAAATACTGGAAGGGCATGTAGGCGTCATGCCCGGAGATATCCATCATATAGGGGAAGTCCCTGAATATCTCCGTGTAGTCCCTCACAAAATCCAGCGCACCCTCATGGATCTGTCCGTCTCTTGCGTAGTTCTCCACCTCCGGAATGTCGTAGAGGAACCGGCCCTGGCTGTCAAAGCCGAGGAAGGTGGGGGTGGCGGACTGGGTCAGTATCTCAAAGAAGAAGGAGTTAAGCCTCTCATTTTCCTCCTGGTGGGCATCGTGGAGCCCCTTGTTGTGCATGGGGGAAAAGAGGTAGGTCTGCACCTGCCCCCGCTGCATCATGCCTGCCATGTAGGTGTCGTTGACATCCCTCGCGGCCGCCAGAAGACAGTGGATCTTGCAGTCCATGCCATACTCCTCCTCGATCAGATGCCTGACCTGGAGCACATTGTTGCCGGACCAGCCCACGTCCACCACGGCGGCTCTGCGGGCGTCCCCCACCTGCCGTCTCAGGTAGGACTCTATGCAGGCCTGGTCCGCGCTGTAGCAGTAGGCCAGCTCATCCCAGTGCTCCGTCACCAGTCGCCGCACCGCCTTCTCGTTCTCACTGGTTAGGTACTCCTCCTCCCGCAGCCTGTAGGCGGGAAAATATTTTTTCAGGGCCCCGATGCCCACTCTATCAAAAAGGATTCCCAGCCTGGACTTGTAGAGAGCCCCGGCCTTGTGGTGGATGATCTGGAGAAGAAAGGGATGCCTGTTCCAGTTCACAGTAGTCTTCACCACGGGAATTCTGGACCAGAGCACATAGGCTGTGGGGAAATCCGGGTACATCTGGCAAAACACCTTCTGGTACAGATCCCCTTCTCTTGCCAGAAACAGGATCTTCTCCAGCCCGTGTGCCCTGGCCTGCTCCATGATCCAGCGGCAAAATCCCATACAGTACAGCCCTGTGTACACATAGCCCACCTCGTACCAGGGTGTGTACCGGTCTCTGCCGTTGTGTAGCTTCGCGTTGACGATGCCCCGGTAGGCGCTGCCCGCCAGGCGGGACATATCCTTTGCCCGGAAGGGCCTTCCGGCCTCGTTCACATTCCTGTACTGCCTCGCCTCGATGCCCCTCTCCCGGGCGGCCTCCACATCGGACCTTGGATGGTCCCCCACATGGAAGATCGCGCCCCTGTATTTCTTTCTCAGGATGTCGAACAGGCCGCCCTTTCTCTTGGTGCAGCTGTAGTCGCAGGAGACGAGGATGTCGTCAAATCCCTCGTATCCGCAGGACCGCAGCAGCTCCTCCATCAGCTCCCGGGGCAGATACATGTCCGACACGGCCACCACCGTCTTTCCCCTGGCCTTCACCATGCGGAATACCTCCAGCATATAGGGGTTGGCAAAGCAGAGCTTTCTCTCTGTGAGGAACTCTGTCCTGGCCCCCGACACCGCCTCCACGCCGGTCTCCTCCTCCACCATCTCGTAGATGTCGTACAAGGTCACCTCCCGGCTGCCCCGCAGGAACTCGCTCCTTCTGCGGGCGTCCTCCTCCGCCTTCTTTCGTATCTCGCAGAAGTCCATGATACCCAGCTCCTCACCCACCAGGATAAAGAGGTCTGAGGGCTCGGAAAAGGGGCGCAGGATGAGTGTGTCAAAGACGTCAAAGGAAACCACGTCAAAGGCCAGCATGCTCTTGGCCAGATGGACCGGCAGAGGCCGCCCCACTGCCTCCGACTCAGCCCCTCTCTCCCAGAGACGCCCGCTGTTGGCGTTCCGGTATTTTTCCAGCGGCGCCCGCCCGGCCGCCTGCTCCGGGAACTCGTGGTACCTTTTCCCGTCAAAGGTGTACTTGAGCTTATATACATAGGCGTCTCCGCCCTTCACCTGGCTGTCCAGATACCGGTCCTCCTCGGTCTGCACCGCAAAACGCCAGTTGCCGCCCTCCCGGGACCGGTACAGATTGTAGTGGAGGGCTCCCGGGATCTTCTCCCAGACAAGCAGCAGGCCTCCGGACTCCCCCGGGGAGGCCGAAAAAGCATAGCTGCCGTCCCCCTTTTTTTCTCTCCTGTCCTTCCCCGACCCGGTCTCCGCTCCGGGGAACTCCCTGTCATCGGCCCTTCCGCAGCCTCCCTCCGCCTCTCTTACAGAGATCTGCTCCATCAGGTAGTGCTCCTTGTTTTTGACAGCCGTGACAGTCAGCGCCTCGGAGAACTCGCTGTAGCTGCTGCCGTCCAGGGAGACCTTGAACCGGAAAAAGTACATTTTGTCCTCCTCCAGCCCCCGCACCTTGCACACGTGCCTCTTCACCTTCTCCACAAAGCGGTAGTTCAGCCCGTCCCGGGACATATACACATTGTACCAGACCGCCCCCGGCACCCACTCCATGCGCAGCTTCGCGGTCCCCTCCTTCAGCTTCACAAGGACAAGGCTGTGGACCCGGTCCTTCTGGCTGTCCCTGTATTTCACTGCCAGCAGGAGAAGGACGATCCAATGCTTCCACCTTTTCTTCCTGTGCTCTCCCATATGTCCCCGCACATACCGCTCATACTCCCTCTGGATCCTCTCGTTATGGCGGACGATCCTGTCATAGAGCCAGTCCTTCATACTGTATCCCTCGCTTTTCCAGTATCATTTCCACAAATTCCCGCACAGCCCCCTCACCGCCTCTGGCGGAGAGAACGATGGGACAGTAGGCCTTCACCTGCTTGGCCGCGTCCTGAGGGCAGACGGCAAGGCCCACGCACTGCATGGCCTCCAGGTCGTTCAGGTCGTCCCCCATATAGGCCGCCTCCTGGGGGAGGATCTCATTGGTCTCAAGAAATTCCAGAAGGAACGCCCTCTTGTCCTTCACTCCCTGGAAGACGAGAGGGATGGCAAGCTCCTCGGCCCGCTTCCGGACACACTGGCTCTCTCTCCCTGTGAGGATGACGGACTCGATGCCTGCCCTCCTGGCCAGGAGGATCCCCGCCCCGTCCTTGATGCTGAACTTCTTCATCTCCGCTCCCCTGCTGTCCAGATAGACACCCCCGTCCGTCATGGTGCCGTCCACGTCCAGTATGAGATACCGTATTTTCTCCAGATTTTCCATCACCTGCTGCATCTACACCGCCTCCTCGTACAGAGAGGGAGTGAGGAAGGTGACAGGAAGACTTCTCCCCACTTCCCGGATCTCCTCCGCGATCTCTTCATTGTCCGCGCTCCTGGCGCTGTGGTATTCCCCGAAATATCCCTTCATGTAATTGTCCTGCCCCGTACTGTAGCCGTCAAAGCCGGCCAGGGCCGCCTCCTTTGCCCCCAGAAGCCGCATCAGGCGCAAAAGCAGCACCCCGCAGTTCTCCGTGGGACGGCCGTCCTGTGCCAGCCGTCCGTAGCTGACCACATCGTCCTCCTCTCCCACCCCTCTGGTAATGTTGGAGGTGAGGATCACGTGCTCCCGCGGGTTCCGGAAAGCCCGGTAGCTGTCGTACCTCTTGGCGTTGCTGAAGAAGGCGTAGCCTCCCTGCTGTTCCTCAAAGTAGAAATTGGCTGACACAGGGATGGCATCCTTCTCACGGATATAGTCCCGCACCCTGTCCCACTGGTACTCCAGGGACTTTCCCGGCGCCAAAAGGACTGCGGTCCTCCCGGCAAATACCTCCCCCAGGCTCCGGATAGCGGCCTGATCCTGGACCGTGCGGTCCTCGTAGACCCGGTACAGCTTCTCCACAAACCGCTCGTCATAGACACTCTTTTTCTCCTCTGGTATGAGCTGCAGGATGCGGTGCATGTCCCGGGCTGTCAGATTGCCCCTGGAGAGCAGGTACTCCGCGTAGTTTCTGTGGAGGTTCAGTTTGGCGGACAGAAAATATTCCGCCATGTATCCCCAGGGCTCCTTCTCCCTGATGGGCGTGATGCAGGTCTCGATGACATCCAGCACCGGATCCAGGTCGTAGCGCTTCCCGTAGCTTCGGTTCAGATAGTCCATGATCAGCTCCATGCACAGGTTGCCCGGCACCCGCCCCATCCCGTTCAGGGAGGCGTCCAGCACGCAGGATCTCTCCTGGCTCTTGATCTCCAGAAAGGTCTGGGCCAGCAGAAAGGACTGGGCCATATTCTCGTGGAGATGAAGTCCCAGCACGGTTCCCCTGTCCAGGTTGTTCTCGCACAGGGAGCTGATCCGCACCAGCTCTTTTTTGGTCATGGAGCCAAAGGTGTCCACGATGGAGAAGCCGTAGGGCCGAAGCTCCCTCACCTTCTCCAGGAGCCGCAGGAGACTGCTGTCGCTGTAGCCCATGATGTTGATGGGGTTGACAAAGAGACGGTATCCTTTCTCCATGACCCTTCTGCCAAATTCCAGCCCCTCGTCCACATCGTAGTCGTGAAAGGTGACCCGGATGGCCTCCACAGTACCGTCATTTTCCTCCAGCTTGCGGACATCGTACTTATCGTGGAGGGCCATGAGGACGTAGCCGCCCCGTCCGCCGCCCTCAGGCAGGATCTGCTTAAGCTCCCGCACCGAGTTGAAGAGGGTGCGGTCCTCCCGGTAGGCGCAGTCCCGCAGGAAACCCGCCTCAATGAGGTCTGTCCCGGCCTCCTCCAGCCCCGCCATGATCCTTCGTATGTTCTTCCGCTTAAAGTCCCAGTCATTGATGTACCCCCCGTCTCTGAGGGTACAGTCAAGAAGTCTGATCGTCTCCATCCTGTCTCTCCTTTCTTTCCCTCACAGCGCTCCTGCGCCCCTCCTCCACCCCCTCTGCGCTCTCCTTCTGGAATAAAATCCGGACCGTGAGGAAAAGGAGGCGCACATCCAGCCTGAGGGAGTAGTTGTATATATAGATGAGATCGTACTTGATCTTGTCCTCCGGCCCGGTGTTGTACTTGCCATAGATCTGGGCGTACCCGGTGAGGCCGCCCTTCACCTTCATGCGCTGGGAGAACTCTGGGATAACGCGGGAGTATTCTTCAATAAACTCCCGGCGCTCCGGCCTGGGCCCCACCATGGACATGTCCCCCTTCAGCACATTGACAAGCTGGGGCAGCTCGTCAAAATGCAGGTTCCTTATGATCCGCCCCACCCGGGTGATCCGGCTGTCATTCCTGCTGGCAAGCCTGGCCCCCTCCCGCTCCGCATCCACATGCATGCTCCGGAATTTGAGCATCCGGAAGGGCCTGCCCCCTTCAGTGTACCTGATCTGCCTGTAGAGCACAGGCCCCCCGTCCTCCAGCCGGACGCACAGAGCGATGACCAGCATCAGAGGCGCCGACAGCGCAAGGAGAGCCAGAGCCACCCCTATATCCAGGGCTCTCTTTGCCTTTTTCTGCCCCGCCGTCAGCCCTCCTTTGTGGTACTGGAACAGTACCTTGTCCTGGAGCCGCAGAATACGGGCGTTCTGGGTATAGACATCTATGAGCCCGGGGATGCTGTAGCAGTCCTTTCCCATGATCATGCACTGCTCCAGGATGGCCCCCTTGTCCCCCGGGGGCAGGTCTCCCAGGTACACCGCCTGGTATCCGCCCAGCACCTCCCCCGGCCTTTTGGCCGCCTCCCGGCAGGGGACACTGGCCGCAATGTGAAAATAGCCGTTGATCCGGTTGTTTTTCTCTGTGATCTCCTCCGGTTCCTCCCTCTCCCCGTAGATGAAAAGCGCCCGCTTGTGGGATTGTCCCCGCAGGTACAGGCCAAAGCAGAGGGCCGCCCATGCCATGCCCGCCCCGGACTGCAGGACGAGGAGCAGGAAGAACTCCCCCAGTATCTGCCACATGGAAAGGGAGCTCACCGCGCACATCAGCGCCCCGAAGAAAAGGCTGGCCGCCGCGGCCCCGAAGAACTGACTGTACATGAGATCCAGAAATCTTCGCTGTTCCACATCTCCTGCCTCCAGAATAAGCCAGAACCCCTCCAGAAGGACAAGGTACAGGACCGCCAGGGGAAGAGGCCGCCCATGCCCCAGATCTTCCAGCACCCGAAAGGCTCCAAGAAAGCTGCCCCCAAGGACCAGGAGATGACCGCCCGTCTTCAACGCCCTGAATATAGTGTATCCCTTCCTTCTTTTCTTCATACCTGCCATTTCTTTCTACTCCACATTCACGTCCGTGTCCCAGCAGAAGGAGGCCTCAAATTTTCGCCTTATCCTCCTGTCCCTCAGGAACAAAAGCAGCGGGGCGTAGGCGTCCCGTCCGGAGATCCAGCCCGTCTCCCCCTCCAGGAATTCCGGGAAGCAGCGCATGTAATCCCGGACAAAATCCAAAATTCCCTTCTGGATCCGCCGGATCTCATCCGCATGCTTTTCCTCCCTCCCGTACCGGAACACCACCTCCCCCTCCTCCCCCAGGGCAAAGCCTCTGAGCCCCGGGGAGGGGGAGGTAAACAGAAGCTCCATGTAGAGGTTATGCTTTTCCCCCAGGTTGTGGAATTTCCAGAGATCCCTGTTCTTGCTCTGGGAGAAGAGGTAGCTGTCCATCTGTCCGGAGAAGAAAAAGCCTTCCGCCGTGTCCGGGGAGGCGCTGTACACAGTGGCCGTGCCCGCCAGGGTACCGTAGACCCAGCAGGGCAGCCCCAGAACCTGGCGCAGGAACACATCCAGGGAGGCGGCCCCGCTTCCGGCCCACCCCACGTCCACCGCCGCCATGGCCGCCGCGCCGGAGGAAAGCCCCGCCAGGTATTTCCCGGCCGCCTCCCGCTCTCTCTCGTAGGACGCCTGCACCTCCTCCCACTTAGAGAGGAGAAAATCACGGCACGCTTCGGCCCTGGCGGCGCTTAGCCGCTCCTCCTGTCCCCAGCCCTGCTTCCGGCAGGCCTCCTCCAGGAGAAAGTCCAGCTCCATACTGGCAAAGATCTGACGGATGGAATACCCCTGGTCCGCCTTCTGGAAGAGAAACCTCTGAAAAAAATCGTGCTGATTGACGCCAGACAGAAGCCTGGCGGCCGCGCTCCTGGACCAGAGCACATAGCAGGTATCCTCCCCCGGATAGAGCTGGTCGTACACCTTCTTCAGCACCTCCCCGTCCCGGGAGAGAAACCAGAGCCGGCGGATTCCCCTGTCCCTGACAAACCTGTGTATGAACCGACAGTAGCCAAGGGCCAGGAGACCGCCGTACACGTAGCCGTACTCGTAGAAGGAGGTGTATCTCTTAAGTCCGCTGTGGAGCCGGATGTTGACAAGGCCCGCGTACATGCTGCCGGTGACGGCGGACATGTCCCTGGCACGGCAGGGCCGTCCGGCCTCCTGGGGACCCGGGTACCAAAAGGCCGCAAAGCCGGCCCTCTCTGCCATGCGCACATCCGCGTGGAGATTATCCCCCACGTGGACTGCCCGGCAGTCTCCCCCGTCCGTCCATTTTCTCTCAATGCTCCCTCTTACCTCCTGGTACAGGTCTCCCCTCCACTTGGACCGTCCCTGCTGGCAGGACACAAAGCAGCCGTCAAAGGCCCCCAGCCCCTTCTCCTTCAGGAGCTGCCGGATAAAATCAGACTCCAGGTACATGTCGCTCACAAGGAGGAGCCGCTTTCCCTCTCCTCTCAGCCGCTCCAGGATGGGGATGAAATAAGGATTGGCCTGACAGTACTGCCTCTCCAGCTCCATCTCCGCCCTCTGTCCCTCTTTCGCGTCCGCCCCTGTCATGGCGGAGAGGATCCTCCAGATCTTTTCCAGGGTTACCTCACCGCTGCCGCCCCGCCTCACATCCTCCTGCCTTGCCAGATGCTCCGCCTCTATCCGAAGATGCCGGAAATCCGGAATGGACAGCCTCATTCCCAGCAGATAGAAAAGATCCGCAGGCTCCCGAAAGGGGCGAAGGAGCAGAGTGTCGAAGACGTCAAAGGATACCAGGTCAAAGGAGAGCAGCAGCTCTGCCGTCTCCTTCCAGGTGGGAAGACCAGTGGCACCCGACTCCGGCAGCCTCAGCCTCCTCCTCTCATAAAAGCCGTATCCGTCCGGAAACCTGAGGCTCTCCTTTCGCCCTCCATAGTAGAGAGCGTTCCACCACAGGAGGCCTGCCGCCGCCCCCACTTTGCCGGCCATCCCCGGATGGTCTTTCCGAAAGCGCTGGTATCTCCCGGCGATCCCCGGCACCCTGCCGGCCAGGAGGCTGTACACCTTCCGTTTTACATTTTCCTGTCTCGTATGCTCCTTCATCCTTCTTACCCCTTCCCTTCGTTTTCCTGCCTGCCCCACTTTGTGTAGGCCGCACACACCTCCCCGGGGGATCCTTCCATCCGCTGACGGCCTCTCTCGAGCCACAGGGTCCGGGTACAGTTTTTCCGTATCGTGTCCACCGAGTGGGACACGATCAGGACCGTAGCCCCGCTGTGGATCATCTCCTGGATCCGGCCGGCGCTTTTTTCCCGGAAAAACATATCTCCCACGCTGAGCACCTCGTCCAGTATGAGAATGCCAGGCGTCTCCCTGGCTGTGGCGATGGCAAATCCCAGTCTGGAGACCATGCCGGAGGAAAAATTCTTCACCTTCTGCTCCATAAAGCCCTCCAGCTCCGCAAATTCCACGATCCGCCTGTATTTGCGCCGGATAAATTCCCTGCTGTAGCCCAGAAGAGCGCCGCTTAAATAGACATTCTCCCTGGCTGTCAGCTCCCGGTCAAACCCGGTTCCCAAAGTGAGGAGCTGGATGCTGTCCTGGTCCGCCACCACCCGCCCCTCCGTAGGAAGGAGGGCGCCGGAAATGATTTTCAAAAGGGTGCTCTTTCCGGACCCGTTTGTCCCGATAATGCCCAGTATCTCTCCCCGCCTGACCTCAAAGCTGATGTCGTCCAGGGCGCGTAAAATCCGGGTCTTGTTTTTCCCACGCAGCCCTCCTATGACATACTCTTTCAGGCTGGAGGCCCCCTCCAGGGGCACCTTAAAATGCATGCTCACATGCTGCACCGAGATGATCGGCTTTTCCTCTGTTCTCTTCTCCATGACCTCTCACCTGCCTTACAGTTTCTGTATCACCTTGCTCTGACTCCTGCGGAACACAAGCCTCCCGATCCCGTACATGCCGGCTCCCCACACTGCCGTCCGAAGGAGGACGCCGGCCGGGGGGATCCTGCCGTAGAGGATGCAGTCCCTGGCCCCGGCGATGAAGTTGTACACCGGGTTCTGCCAGATCACCGCCTGCATAGTCCCAGGCAGAAGCTCCAGAGGGTAAAACAGGGCGGACAGATACATCCACAGCGTCAGGGCCACTCCGTACAGGTGGCGGATATCCCCGAAAAACACATAGAGGACGGACAGGATATACCCCATGCCCAGGGAGAAAAGGAAGAGAAAAAAGACCAGCACCGGAAAGACAAGCGCGCTCCCCCTCACCGGAATGCGGAACAAAAGGAGCATGACGCCGTAGGCTGCCAGGGAGTAGAGAAAATTCACAAAGGCTGTCACCACCCTGGAGAGGGGGAAGACAGACCTGGGCAGCCGGACCTGGAGGATCAGGGCCTGGTTGTCCGCCAGGGCTGTCATAGCCGTGTTGGTGGCCGCAGTGAAAAAGCTCCAGATCACAAACCCGGTCAGATAGTATACCGGATAGTTCTCGATAGACTTTCGGAACATGGTGGAAAAGACCAGGGACAGAACAGCCATGGAGAGGAGCGGACTCAGCACACTCCACAGGATGCCCAGCCTGGAACGGCTGTATTTTCTTTTCATTTCCCTTGTCACCAGCTGCCTCAGCGCAAAGTATGGCTGTCCCTTCATCGCTTCCTTCTCTCTCCCATCTGTTTTCTGTAATACAGAGCGTATTTGTACAGGCGGTTATGCCAGAGATGGCGCCTCACATGTCTCCCGCAGAGGAGAATGGAGCCCTCCATCCAGGCGCTCTCATGGACCGGATCCCTGCGAAGTCCGACCATGGAAAGGCCCCGTGCCAGAAACCTGTTTTCCCGGATCTGCTCTTCGCTTAAGGGCGCCGCCAGGGTCTGATCCGCATCCAGCACGTCGTCGGAGAAGGCCATGCCCCCGAAGGCCTCCGCCTCCTCCCGGGTAGGGCTTCCCATGAGCCGGGCCAGCTTCCTCTGGGCTGTCCCCGGATCCTGGATATGCCAGTCCAGCGTCCGCTCTGCCAGCTCCTTTCTCTCCTCTCCCGCCTGCTCCTCCACCGCCTCAGTCACACAGGTGAGGAGGGCCCGGTTTTCAGGCCGGCCTTTCTCCCGCACGGGAGCCATCCCCTCCTTTGTCCTCCCGTATCCGACGCACATGCCCTCGGGCTGGCTGAACACGCACTCAAAGAGACTGTTGGAGAAATACACCTTTCTTCTTATCTTTCCATCCGGGCCGAAATAATATGCATGGTAATCCCGGGGATCTGCCTGTTCCGGAATGTGGTACAGCCCGTAGTAAAAGCCCTCCAGCTTCCCTCTGTAGTTCATGGACTCCAAAAGCCGCTTCAGCGTCAGCTGCATACTCCCTGTCCACCCGCTGTCCGCCACAGCGCACCGGACCGGCTCCAGAAATCCCTCCTGGGCGATCCAGGAGACTGCGTTGTCATAGGCTTTTGCCGCGTGGCTGTACACATACCGCCAGAACAGCTCCCCCTCCAGGAGGCTCTCCCGCAGCCGGAGAATCTCCCGGTAGGGGAGGACCCGGTCCAGCTCCTCACGCATGCCCATCACCTCCGCCGTCCTCTCTGCCTCCTTTTCATCCAGCCCCCCTCTTTTCAGGATTTTCCGCAGTGTGACATCCACTCCTCCCACGCAGACCTGATCCGCTATCTCTCTTTTGTCCATGAGGTGAAAGCAGGGGATCCGAAGCGCATACCTGGAGCAGCAGAAATACCGGCAATCAACAGCAGGCTCCACATCCCTTCCCAAAATCCTGGCAGCCCGGTACATAGGCCAGCCGTCCCTGGCAAGAAAATAGATCCGCCGGATATTTCTCTCTCCGGCGGATCTTAAGATCCACTTTACAAATTCAACCATGGCAGGCGCCAGCACCTCCCGGGCACGATCCCGCACAGTCTCGAGGCGCTCCTCCTCTGTGACAAGACTTCCGTCCATATCCGCTCCTTCCTCTGTCACCTGCCCCCTTATCTCCCCCGCCGGCTAGTCCGGGCCGGTCTGCGGGCCGCTGTGTGAAAGCGCGGTCTGCCGCCTCTTCAGCCATCTTCCCGCTGACCGGGGAATCATCCCTGCGGCCAGGGGACGGAAACGGCAGATCCAGGCCTTGCCCCCTGTGAGCCCCAAAGCCTGAAAGCCCTGGCTGCGAAAACGCATTTCGTCCAGGCGGTAACAGAATTTTCTCTTCTTCCAGCTGTCCGCTCCCTCCCGGTAGCAGATCAGCCTCTCCTGGAGATTATACCCACGGCAGCCCAAAATATGCAGCCTCACAAAAAGCTCATAGTCCTCACATCTCCTGACTCTCTCTGACTCATCATAGAATCCGCATTTTTCAAAAATGCTCCTGCGAAACATGACAGAGGGGTGGATGTAGGGGGAAAAGCAAAGAAAATCCTCCCTCTTGGGCTTCTCCCTCATCAGTCTCTCTCCCCAGATGCCGCCCTCGTCAAAGAGCCAGGCTCCGGTGCCCACAAAGCCGTACTCCTGGTGTTCCTCAAGAAACCGGACCTGCCGCTCAAACCGCTGGGGAAGAAGAAGGTCATCTCCGTCCATCCGGGCGATATATTTCCCCCGGGCCTTCCCGATGCAGCAGTTCAGCCCGCTGGCAATACCTCTGTTCTCATCCCCTTCCAGATAAAGGATCCTCGGATCCCTCTTGGCCAGCTGCCGGATCCTCTCCGACACAGCCTCGCAGGAGCCGTCATTGTACAGGAGAAGCTCAAAATCTGAAAAGGTCTGCTCCAGCACAGAGTCCACTGCCTCCTCAAGCTGCCTGAAAGGTCTTGGATCATACACACTCATAATGACGCTGACTTCGGGTCTTTTTTCCATATTCCAACGCTCCTGTAAATTTCTTCCATTTTTTCTCCTGCCCTCTGCCGGGAGAACCGAAGGCTCATCCTTCTTGCTTCCCTGCCCATGTCGCTTCGCAGATTCTCCCTCTGCCACAGCTCTCTGACCGCCTCCGCAAACTCCCGGGGCTGCCGTCCGCTGCACAGGAAGCCATTCTCCCCCTGGCGGATATACTCTCTCGTCCCCCGGCTGTCTGCTGCCACTACCGGAAGGCCGCAGGCCATAGCCTCCAGAGCCGCCATTCCCAGCCCCTCCCTGAGAGAGGGGAAGAGAAACAGGTCGGCGCCCTGCAGAAGGAAATCCATATCTGCCCGAAAGCCCATGAGCCTCACCCTGTCTTCCAGCCCCCGCCGCCTGACCTCTCTTTCCAGGAAGGGCCGCCAGGGTCCCTCCCCGCAGATCACATACCGGCAGGGGATATCTCCCAGCTCCTCCATGGCTCGCAGGACAGTCTGACAGTTCTTTTCCCGGTCCAGGCGGGCCGCTGTCACAAGGCAGTACTCCTCCTCCTTCACACCCATGACCTGTCTCGCCTCCTGCCGTCTGCTCCTGTCCGGGCAGAACCTGTCTGTATCTGTCCCCGTTCCCGGCATGAACGCCACCTGGCCGCCCTTCTTTAAGATAAACCGGCCGGCACAGCTTCTGTCCTCCCTGTTGATAGTCACCAGCACATCTGTCATCCTGGCCAGCGCTCTCTCCACAGGGTAAAAGAGAAACCAGCTTTTCAGAGACCCACCTTTGTAGAAATGAAAGCCGTGGGCCGTGTAGATCACCTTCACCTCTCTTGCGGAAAGCCAGGCAGCCAGCCGTCCAAGCACACCTCCCACAGGATTGTGGCAGTGCACCACATGGATCTCCTCCCTGCGTATGATGCGGATCAGCTCCACCAGCGCCCGGCAATTTTCCTTTATATGAAAAGGGGACTTCCGGATAGAAACAGGGTGCACCTGGATCTCATTTTCCGTGAAATACTCCTCATCAAAATCATAGCCCTTACTCCCGAAGCCGGACGCATAGTGGATCCTGGCTCCTGCCTTTCGCAGAATGTCCACCGTATTCCTTTCAAACTGCCACAAAAAGCCGCTCACCGTCGTCACAATCAGTACATTCTTCTGTCTCACAGCCCATCTCTCCTTACCCCTGTGTCTCTTTTCTGCTGCGCTATCAGTCTAACATCCTGCCCATGGATATTCCTTATGGTTTTTCTGGAAAAACATATGAAAGCTGGAAATCAAAAAGCGGCAAAAAAATGATGTGATTTTTAAGGGGATACCACTGGCATTTTCCCGCCATCCGTGCTATACTTAGTTTACAGATTTTTACGTAAACTTCTGAGTTTCTCGCTGACAAAGCGCTTTTTCACAGGCAGGAGGTGAACACATATGTCAAACGATGAGCTGCTTCGGTACATAGCGGAGCATATGTTGACTAAGGACGAATTCAGGACTCTGGAGGGCAATCTGGAAGCTTTGGAAACAAAGATGGCTACCAAGGACGAGCTCAGGGCTCTGGAGGGCAATCTGGAAGCTCTGGAAACAAAGATGGCCACCAAAGATGATCTTAGAGAGACGGAAAACATGATACTCACAGAGGTAGACCGGATCCAGGAACGGTCTGAAGAGCACTACGCAGAGCTCAGCACCCGCATCAGAAATCTGGAAAATAAAGTCGTTGTACGATCAGAGCAAAGCACGATCGCTCTGCTGGTGGATGTCGTTTCTACGTTAAAAACGGATGTCGAATATCTGAAGGCCAAAATCTCGTAACTATTCCCATTATTGTTCTTTCCACTTGTTTTTCCGACATGTGTGTCGTATAATTATTTTACAGACATACGTGTCGGAAAATTTGTGTACAGAAATCACCCATAATTTGACTTACAATGATCAGGGAGGAACCTATATGAACATGCGCGGCACCCAGACCCGGGAAATGATCAAAAAAAAGTCCCTTGTCCTCTTCTCACAGAAGGGATTTAAGGGAGTGACCATGAAGGATATCTGCGGGATAACCGGACTGAGCCGGGGCGGTCTCTACTGCCACTACAGCAGCACCAGACAGATCTTCCGGGAAATCATAGAGGATCTCATGAAGCAGCAGGAAAATGAATTCCGCGCGAAGATCCAAGCGGGAAAAAGCGCCGCTGCCATACTGGACGATGTTCTGGACCGCTATGAAGCGGAGATGGCAGAAAGCTCCTCGTGCCTCTCTCTGGCCATCTATGAATATTTCAGCAGCAGGGAAACGGCCGCCTCCGGGAAAAATCAAAATCCCATCTCCCTCCAGTATCAGCGCTCTGTGGCCATGTGGACGGAGCTGATACAGTACGGCGTGGATCGGGGTGAATTCCGGCAGGTTCACATCCCTGCTGTGTGTGATCTGATCCTCTTTTCCTATCAGGGTGTCCGGATGTACAGTCAGATCGGGCCAGCCAGCCGGTCTCTCCCCTCCCGCATCACAGGGGAAATCCGAAAAATTCTGGTCAGAGATCAGGATGGAGGGCAAAAAGGAAAGGACGGGACAGCTCTCATCAATCCCACCGATGTCATCTCCAGGATTCCCGGCTTTCCTGAAGTGTGCATCACCACCTTCTCGCAGGACATGATCGCACAGTTTGTCAGCAATAATCCAGCCCGGATGATCGCATCCCTGAAAACTGCCAACGGGGATCTGCCTGTGTATGAGATATCTGCCGGCGGGAAAAAAGCGGCCCTTTTCCTCTCCCGCGGGGGCGCCCCCGCCTGCGCCGTGGGGCTTGAGGAGGTTATCGCCATGGGCGCAAAGAAAATCATCTTTTTCGGGAGCTGCGGAATTCTGGATGAAGCAAAAACAAAAGGCCGGATCATCCTCCCCTCCTCTGCTCTGCGGGACGAGGGTACCAGTTTCCACTACTGTCCGCCCTCCCCGGAGCTGACCACGCCGGAGCACATACTTTCTTTTATGGAAGAAATCCTGGCAGAGCTGGAAATACCCGGCGTTACCGGAAAAATCTGGACCACAGACGCCATTTACCGGGAGCTTGACTCCCAGGTCGCGCAGAGGCGGGCACAGGGATGTCTGGCGGTGGAAATGGAGTATGCGGCAGCCCTGGCTGTAGCCATCTTCCGCGGGGCAGAGCTCTACCCCTTCTTCTATGGCCTGGACAGCTTTGAGGGGGATAGCTGGCAGATGAAGGACTTGCCGGAATACGGCGTCAAGAGCTGCGGGAAATTCTTCCGCATCGCTCTTGCCTGCGCCGGCCGCCTCGCCTCTGAGAGGTCGTGACCCTGCCGTCCCTTTAACCCTGGCAGCTTTTTAATCCCGCCATGCTCTCTTTTACTGGCCGCCTGGCTCCTCCCTCTGGTACTCCAGTATATCGCCAGGCTGGCAGTCCAGCACATCACAGATGGCATCCAGCGTAGAGAACCGGATGGCCTTCACCTTCCCTGTCTTTAAGTTGGACAGGTTCACATTGGAGATCCCCACACGCTCGGACAGCTCATTCAGAGACATTTTCCGATCCGCCATCACCCTGTCAAGCCGAAGTATAATGGACATATCTCTCACCTCACAATGTCTCATCCGCTTCCTTCTGAAGCGCAGAGCCGTACTCAAAAATATAGGACAGGCTGATGATCAGGCAGCCCACCAGCACCATTTTCCCGTCCACCAGTGAGACCTGTGCCCTCCCCAGCCAGAGGATCCAGGTGGTTACAGCGCCAAGCAGCACATACACCGCCATTCCCGCCATAAAGCAAAACTTGGGGGAGCTCTGGGCGGCATAGCTTAGGACTCCCTCCTGGAATTCAATCCTCTGCCCCGCCCCATAGAACGCCACCCCGTAGGTCAGACCTTCCGCGTCCATCAGAGTCAGACGGAACGAAGACCCGGGCATGGTCCCTATGTAGATGGCCCATATGACTTTTGCCGCCAGGAAAAGAAGGGAGATCCAGAACAGGATGCGGAAGAGCATCCCAATCTCACCGCATCTTTTCTTTACCACATTCCCCGGTGTTTCTCTTTCTTCTATAAAGTTCATATCCAGTTCCTCCTGTATCTATATCGTCTCCTCCACCTCGTTTTGACAGGCCAGCCCTATCCGCAGGATATATCCCAATATCAGGCAGAGAAGTCCGATCACAAAGGGGACGCCGTCAATCACAAAAACATCGGAAATCTTCAATATATGCAGGCCCAGCAAGATCCTGTAGCCCGGCACAAAGGGAAAAACTGTGGAAGCCGCCGTCACGCTGACACCGCTCACATACATAGCTCTGTAGATTTCTTTTCCCAGAATTCTTTGACCGTCATGTAGCCTTGCTATCACACAGATAAGCGCTCCCGCCCAGAACCATGACAGGACAGACAGCAGTAAGCCCCACAAGACAGCGGCTGCATTGTCTCCTGACCAGATTTCCCGGTCCAGAAGCCAGTCCAGATACATAACTGTGCAGCCCGCTATAATCACAAGAAAAATAATCGTCACAACCGTCAGCCTGCGAAACAGCCTTCCTCCGGGGACTTCCTTCTCCCTGCTGCAGTCCACCCTGATCTTTTCATCCATACACATTTCCTCCTCTCATGTCTTCTGTCCTTCTCCGCGGTTTTATCCGCCTCGCTCTTTTTATTACCTGCTTTCAGCATACCAGCATATTTTATGTTTTGCAATATATTTTTAATGATAATCATTAAAAAAGCAGGCTGCCCAGGGAAAATCCCGCGGGCTGACCTGCCTGAAAAGAGAAAATATCTTCACTTATTTATCTTTTGATGTTGAAAGCCCCAAAGCCCGGGTAGACAGCCGCGTCTCCCAGCTCCTCCTCGATCCGCAGAAGCTGGTTGTACTTGGCCACCCGCTCGCTCCTGCTGGGAGCCCCGGTCTTGATCTGGCATGTGTTCATGGCCACTGCCAGGTCCGCGATAGTGGTGTCCTCCGTCTCGCCGGAGCGGTGGGATGAGATAGCCGTGTATCCCGCCTTGTGTGCCATCTTGATGGCCTCCAGCGTCTCGGACACAGAGCCGATCTGGTTCAGCTTGATGAGGATGGAATTGCCGCATCCAAGGTCAATTCCTTTTTTCAAGCGCTCTGTGTTTGTCACAAAAAGGTCGTCGCCCACAAGCTGCACCCGTCCGCCCAGCTCCTCTGTCATCATCTGCCAGCCTTCCCAGTCCTCCTCGTCAAGGCCGTCCTCGATGGAGTAGATGGGGTATTGGTCACACAGGCTCTTCCAGTGGGCCACCAGCTCGGCGGATGTGAATTTCTTTCCGCACTTGGGTAGCACGTACTCGCCCTTTGTGCCGCTCTTCCACTCGCTGGACGCTGCGTCCATAGCCAGGACAAAATCCTTTCCCGGCTCATATCCGGCCTTCTGCACAGCCCGGAGGATGTACTCGATGGCCTCCTCGTCGCTTGACAGGTCAGGGGCAAATCCCCCCTCGTCCCCCACAGAGGTGGCCAGGCCGTTCTCCTTCAGGAGCGCTGCCAGGGCGTGGAACACCTCGGTGCACCAGCGCAGCCCCTCCCGGAAGCTGGGGGCTCCGGCAGGCATGATCATAAACTCCTGCACGTCCACTGTGTTGGCCGCGTGAGCGCCGCCGTTCAAAATATTCATCATAGGCACGGGGAGACGGTTGCCTCCTGCCCCGCCCAGGAACTTATAAAGGGGAAGCTCCAGAGCGCAGGCCGCCGCCCTGGCGCAGGCAATGGAAACTGCCAGGATAGCGTTGGCTCCCAGCTTTGACTTGTCCTTTGTGCCGTCCGCCTCGATCATGGCCCTGTCCACAGCGTAAATGTCGGAGGCGTCCATTCCCTTCAGCGCGTTGTTGATCACTGTGTTGATATTTTCCACTGCCCTGGAGACGCCCTTTCCGCCAAACCTTGTCTTGTCCCCGTCCCGCAGCTCCAGCGCCTCAAACTCTCCCGTGGACGCGCCGCTGGGAGCGGCTCCCCTCGCGGTAGTGCCGTCCGCCAGATACACCTGGGCCTCCACAGTGGGATTGCCTCTCGAGTCGATGATCTCCCGGCCTGTTACTTTTTCAATTTCTAAAAAATCCATCGTTCCTTCTGTCCTTTCCCATGGGCCTCCCTTTTGCCCTGCCTGCCAAGGAAAAGGGCAAAAGGAGTTGTCCATGATTTATTCACACACAGTTAGCAATAGCTAACTATATGTATCGTACCAGAAGAATGATGGATAATCAATCTCTTATTTGAGAACTTTTCTCAATTATTTTATATGTCTCATTATTCAGTGAAAATAGTGGTCACCAATACGGATGCCGTAATTTCCATTTCCAAAGGAAAGACACCCCTCCACCGGATCACTGCCTGCCAGGGCGTCCGCCGCGGCCTGCAGGGCAGTCTGGGTATAGCTGCCATTTGCCAGGACCTGATCCAGCCATCCGGTCATGGCAGGCCCAAACTGTCCGGACTGGTAGATCACCTCGCGGATAGAGCCCGGATAGGCGCCGCTGTTCACCCGGTTCATGACTACGGCCCCCACGGCCACCTGGCCCTCGTAGGGCTGGTTGCCGGCCTCGCAGAAGATCAGGGCTGCCAGCAGTCTCTGATCCGCCTCTCTGGCCTGCCTCTCGGCTTCCTCTGCCGCCTTCCTGGCCTCCTCCGCCTGTCTGGCAGCTTCCGCCTGGGCCTTCAGCTCCTCTTCTCTCTGTGTCCTGTTCTCCGCGGCGATCTGCACTGCCGACTGTGACAGAGTCTGGGCCATCTCATCCGTCAGCACACTGTCCTCTGCTGTGAGAACGCCGCCGTCTCTCCCCTGGTCAGGCGACATAGCATAGCTGGTAAATCCGGCTGTGCAGAAGGTGCAGGCCGTCATGACAGCCGCGGCACAGAATAGATTTCTCGTCCTTATTAACTTCATATACTCCTCCTGATTTCCATTTCCTGCAATATTCTTACATTTGTTTTATATTTATATGTATTTATATGCGTTTTATTGCACATGTATTACGAATATTACAAAAATGTTACGCCGGCTATTCTACTATAAACCACCCAGGCTGTCAACTTTTTTATTTCCCATCCGGAGAATTCCGGAGAATTTACCGGTTTTCACCGTAAAACTGCACAATATTTTTCCCAAAAATATAGGAGTTATGATAGACTGGAATAGGAATTTTTGCTTTTCAGAAAGGAAATCATTATGAAATTTGAGAATATTATTTTCGATGTGGACGGAACTTTGTGGGATACCACCAAAACTGTGGCTGACTCGTGGAATTACGCGGTGGAGACACTGGGCTATCCCTCTGCTGGCATCACGGGGGAGCAGCTGAAAAATGAGTTCGGAAAGACAATGGACGTGATCGCCGAGGATCTATTCCCCCACCTGCCTGTGTCAGAAAGAGATGTGCTCATGGAGGCCTGCTGCCGCTGGGAGGACGAATTTCTGGAGAGGCTGGATATCCCACCCCTCTACCCGGACATCCGGGAGACCGTCGCCGCCCTCGCAGGGACCCACAGGCTCTTTATCGTCAGCAACTGCCAGAGCGGATATATCGAGCTTTTCTTAAGAAAGACCGGCTTGGGGAAATATGTCACAGACATTGAATGCTTTGGCAACACAAAAAAGACAAAGGGGGAGAACATCAGGCTCGTCATGGACAGAAATATCCCCGGCAGCACCTGCTATGTAGGGGATACCGCCGGGGACCAGAAAGCCGCCAAATGGGCTGGGATACCGTTCATCTATGCCTCTTACGGATTTGGCCAGGTGGACGAAAGGGACTGCTTTGCCTCCATCTCCTCCATCCGGGAACTGACGAAGGTGACCGGATAAGTCCCCCGTTCACAGCTAATCACAGCGCCCTGCTAAGCATCAGCTCTGAAGCTGCTTACAGGGCGCTGTGTATGATCAGGCTCCACGCAGGAATGGCGACCACGGACAGGAGGGTGGTAAGTACCACGCACTGGGTGGCAAACTCCTCGTCTCCGTGGTACTTCATAGCCAGGATGGCTGTGGTCGTGCCGGCGGGCATGGCCGCAAGAGTCACAGAGACGCCGGCCACAATGGAGTCAATACCCGCCAGCCAGCACCCCGCAAACACCACCGCCGGGATAAAGATCAAACGGATAAAGGAATAAAGGGCCGTGGTCTTTGTCAAAATATGGCGCATGTCCGCATCTGTCAGGATGGTGCCGATAAGGATCATGGTAATGGCCGTGGTGCAGCCCCCCACATTGTCAATAGCAGAGCTTAAGAACCCAGGCAGCTTTACCTGGGTCACCATCAGCACGATGCCAATTTCCACCGCTACGATACAGGGATGTGTCAGCACCTTTTTTACAACCTCTTTCCTGCTGGGGCTCTCTGTAAAATAAGATATCCCCGCTGACCACATGACGATCCGCTGGGGGATCAGGTAGACGGAGGCGTACAGAAGGCCGATGGAGCCGTAGAGCCCCTCCGCCACCGGATTGCCGAGAAATCCCGCATTGGAGCAGACTGTGGCGTACTGAAGAACCATCTTCTTCTCCCTTGGCACCTTCCGGTAAAACACAGCGCTCACAAGGGTGCAGAATATCTGGATCAGTATGGAGATGACAAGGATCTCCAGCTCCGCCACAAATACCGACTTGTCCATAGGCATGTAGAAGGCCGATATGATGTTGCAGGGAAGGATCAGGTCAATGACAAGATCCGTCATCATGCTCTTTCCCTCTTTTGTGATAATATTCATTTTTCTCAGGACGACCCCCACAGCCATGAGAAGAAACATCATGACCTGGAGGTCAAAAAGCCCGTCTATTTTCATTTATGCTCATCCTTTTTGCTGTAGATCACTCTGTTATGCTCTCCGTCATCCAGAACGTGGACACCGGAGAAACTCTGAATATACTGCTTGAACTGGGAATACCCGTAATCCCGTACCTTAAAGTCCCCGAATTTGTTCCGTATCCGGTTTCCCAGGACACTCAGGAAAATGCCGTGCTTCCCGCTGTCCTTGATCTGCTTTAAGATAAACTCCTCGATCTGCTCTCTCCTGCTCTTATCCTCAAAAAGAGTCACTGTAATCTGGGAGCCGGACTGGATCAGCTTCAGCTTGGGGCAGGACTCCAGGAACCGGGACAGAAGGCTATAGCCGTAGCGGCGGACGTCAAAGTCCGGGTACAGCTTCACGAGACGGCTTCCCACCTCGCCCAGGCCTGTCTTTCTGTCATCGTTCTGGTTCTCTGTGATGATCCGGATGACCGCCTCCTCGATCTGGCTTCTGTCCACCACGTCGCTGTCTCCCATATTCTCCTCCATGAGGAGCTCCAGCACAGTGAAAATGTCGCAGGCCTTGCGGAAGGGAGCCGGTGTCTTGTTTTCGCCCATCCCGATTACAGTCTTACCGCTCTCCCTCAGACGGCTGGCCAGCTTAGTAAAGTCGCTGTCGCTGGACACAAGGCAGAAGCCCTCCAGCTCACTCGTATACAGCATGTCCATGGCATCAATGATCATGGCTGAGTCCGTGGCGTTTTTCCCGTGGGTATAGCTGAACTGCTGGATGGGTGTGATAGAGTTGTTGAGAAGCTCATCCTTCCACCCTGAATTGTTGGTGCTGGTCCAGTCCCCGTAAATCCTTTTGTATGTCACTTTCCCATATTTTGAAAGCTCATCCAGAATGGGCTCAATGTACCTGGATGATACATTGTCCGCATCGATGAGCAGCGCAAATCTGTCCTCCACGCCTGTTACCTCCCATTAAATCTTTCCGTTCTGAATAACACATTCTTATTTATTATAGCAGAATTTTCCGGTCATACATAGTAAAGGTGAAAAGAAATATAAAAAATATGTTTATAAATCTCTGAAAGGATATGACAATTACTTTTCATAATTATGTCTATTTTAACATTCTATTTTCGGGCAGACTTTTTTTCATTTCCACTTGCAAAACATAACAACAGATAGGCATCAGAATCACAAATATAGTCCTAGCTCTTCTTGATGTTCTCTATCTAATCTCTCGATTTTCAAAAATCATCTATATCCAACAACCCACAGATATCTTCCCTATTATGGCCTTCAGCCGCAATGTTAGCTTTATCCAGAGCATTATTAAAAAGACTCTCCTCTTCTTTGGCAACATACTCATATTTATACCACTCATTCATTGGAACGAGTGGCAACTAAAGCACTTTCGCGATATCGTCTATTGTGATTTCAATAGTTTCCCAGTCTTCAGGTGAACTTCCAACGTCTACGATAAACACTTTACTGTCAAATATCTCAACTATGGAAGCCTCTCTTCCATCTTTTAATAACACTGTATCATATTGCTTCACGATCATTTCTTTTTCACCTTTTTAATATATATGCTTGTCTCAGACGTAAACCCATATGCTTTGGCAATGCACTCAACTGCCATATTGGCTGGGATGCCTTTTCCCCATACAGTATACTTTTCTCCTCATACCTTGTTCTCGCTTGCTCTCTGCCGGGTATCTGGTTGAATATTATTGTATTTCTGAAACAAAAATCCTCCCATTTTTTAGTAGCATACCCAGTCTACTGGCAAAAATCTGTCCTTTCTCTAACCCACTCTAGTTTTTACCGCCCAGAAGTTGTTTTGTAAATTTGCCATCAATAGTTTTTGCATTTCCGACTTTCAGAATCTTGGATGATTAATCAATTCTATCCTTCTCTAGTAATCCATCTTTTATAAAATCAAACTTTTCAAGATTATTGTACTTCATCTACCTGAACTCCTCAAAGCTACCAACACTGTCTTCGATGATCTCTCTACATTTTTCATACTGGTCGATATCGCTTATGGCATTTCTGATTAATTCCACAAAATATCCTCTTTTCTAGCGTCCCGGTTAGCGTATCCAATTTTCTACTCACACGTCCCTTACAGGACGTGACACGGCGTGTATCCCGCATAATATCCAGCGTTCCAATTTCTACTCACACGCCCCTTGCGGGACGTGACCGCGTCGTCCTTGCTGCCGGCCCAGATGGGAACATTTCTACTCACACGCCCCTTGCGGGACGTGACATTAAAAGGGTATAACGATACGATTAAGAACTATGATTTCTACTCACACGCCCCTTGCGGGACGTGACCAATGGCCGCTCTGGCTGTTGGAATGTTTGCGGCATTTCTACTCACACGCCCCTTGCGGGACGTGACGGTATCACAGACGGCGTGATACAGAACTATGGAATTTCTACTCACACGCCCCTTGCGGGACGTGACGTGCAACAGCTTCACAGAAAATAAATGGCCTGTCATTTCTACTCACACGCCCCTTGCGGGACGTGACGGCATGATAACGATTTTAGACGGAAATTTCAAGAATTTCTACTCACACGCCCCTTGCGGGACGTGACTGAGATAGCGGACAAGGAAGAAGAAGAGCTTGCATTTCTACTCACACGCCCCTTGCGGGACGTGACGGCACTCTGCTGGATAGGGACTACGAAATTACAATTTCTACTCACACGCCCCTTGCGGGACGTGACCAGGGTAGTATTGACCAGACAATTGAAAAGATGCATTTCTACTCACACGCCCCTTGCGGGACGTGACGGCGGGTAGGTAAGTTGTCCGTCTATGATTTTTCCATTTCTACTCACACGCCCCTTGCGGGACGTGACTATATGTTAGTGTTTGGTCAATCCATACGCTCTCTATTTCTACTCACACGCCCCTTGCGGGACGTGACGAACATAGACCAGAGCATGTTACAGGAAATGGCAATTTCTACTCACACGCCCCTTGCGGGACGTGACAGTAACAGCCTTCCCTGTGTTCCCATTAGACAATATTTCTACTCACACGCCCCTTGCGGGACGTGACGGTTGCATAGACGGAACGGAGTCAATCACAATAAATTTCTACTCACACGCCCCTTGCGGGACGTGACCAGGTGCTGAGTTTGTTCTACAAACAGCTACAGGATTTCTACTCACACGCCCCTTGCGGGACGTGACTGCCTTGTCAACGTCCCCACCATTGTTCTCCAACAATTTCTACTCACACGCCCCTTGCGGGACGTGACCGCTATATATTGTGTTTGTCAGCGATCACGCACCCTCATTTGGGACGGACAAAACTTTTCACCATCAGATTTCTGCATTTTTATGGCATTTTCTCTTCTTTATCAGGCGAACCTCTTAGGAATTCACACATCACTCCACCTTCGCATGCACATAAAAATCACACAATAATGACTCCTTCCGGGTCATACGTTTTCTTGGCGCCCACATGTTCAACTCTCTTTTTCCAGTTATTTCCCAGGTAATAAAACCTTAGGCTGTCTTGTTCTGGATCAATCAGTTTCAGCAGTCTGTCTTTTAAACGCAGAAATGACGAATAATCTAAATCTGCTTCAAACACTGAATTTTGAACTCTCTGGGCATGGTTCTGACATTCCTTTGCCACCTTTCTCAATCTGCCTCTTCCTGCAGAACTTGTAGTACTCACATCATAACTGATCAAAACCATCATATTTTTCACCTACTTTAAAAGAAATGGTGGATAATTTTCTATATCTCCCCGCACATACTTTGCCAAAAGGTTACTCTGAACGTAGGGAAGAAGTCCCATGGGTATCTTCTGCTTTAAATATGGGTGCATCATATCTGAGCGCTTTTTTTCCTGCCATCGGGAAAGTACTTTTTTACGGCCTTCGTCATTGAGCCATACTGCCCCGGAAATCTGTTTATCAAAATCCTTCTCACCTATTATCTGCAGATTTAAAAGTGTCAAAACAAAACGCTCCACAAGACACCTGGCCTCCTCAACCATATCGCATGCCAGCGATACTCTTCCGCTTCTCAAAGTATGACAATATCCTATATAACTGTCCAGCCCCACTGTCTCCAGGGCTGCCGCAAATTCAGACATGGCCAATGTATACACAAAAGACAGGACTGCATTGACTGGATCAAGAGGTGGTCTCTTTGTGCGAAGTTCAAAAGTAAACGGCACTTTTTTATTTGTTATCAGCTTATTAAAGATGGAGAAATAGCTCTGCGCACAGTACCCTTCAATCCCCACAACCTCCTCTATACTCTGTGCTTCAAACACCTGTCTGATCCCCGTTGTCAAAACGTCCACCGTCTCCTGTATTGCCTCATCTTCCCTCAATTCGGCATTGTCATGGAGCGTTCGCCGGATCAGCTGCCTGGTATTGCTGAATTTGGCAGCCATTGTATTTTGCGTGAGCATCAAGCCTTTTTCTCTGAATCTGTCAATCTGGGCCACACGCAGGAACACGTTCCCTTTTGTCTCTCCACAGACTTTAGCCAGGAACTTCCCCTGTGGTGAAATAAAATTGATTGGAATTGTCTTTCCAACACATTTTCCCATCAAGGCTGGTGAACATCCCACGTAATTAAAACATACAATATTTTCAATGTTTTCAAATGGAATACGAAGCTTTACTTCCCCATCTATTTTGCAGACAAGATTTTCTCCGTCTAATGTCAGATACGCCGTTTCATTTGTGACATAGACCGTATTTAAAAGTTTTCTCATAGCACCGCCCTCTCTATCTTTTCAATCTCAGACCGGAGACTTTTTACAGGTTTGATTGAAGGCATGCACAAATCTTTCATTGAGCATCCGCTGCACTTCTGTCCTTTCTCAACAGATGGGATTTCTCCTCTTTTGAGACAATCTCTCATTTTACCCAGCAAGACCTTTAATTTTGTATCGTATTCCTCAAAATTTTCTTTCAGAGGAAGCTGAATACGCTTTTTTACGTCTGCATAGTAAATCACACCGTCAGAGTCCCCTCCAAAAACATAATCCACGCAGATCTTCTGGGCAAATACCTGCATCAGATCATCCTCTCTGTATGGTCTGTCTTTCGGCTTCGTCGGCTTATATTCCACAATGCAGATTCGAAACTTCTCTTCGCTTCCTTCTATAGCTACTCCATTCTCATCGGGAAACAGTTCCAGACAGTCTGTCACACCATAAAGATTATACTCCTCCAGGTCATTGTACACAGGAACAGATGTAAATACCTTTTTACCCTTTGCTGTATAATTCTTCTCCGGATCATGCACCCGCTCATGCATCAAGTCTGCTTTTGTCACAAATATATTTTCCGCCCATGCTTTATCAATCTCCAACAGTCCCCAGCGATGCGGGCAATACATATAATGCTGAATGGACCGGATCGTTATCTCTGCCGTGTTCATAATTTCTGGATCAGTTCAACGCCTGCCGGCATATTTTCATCCAGCACAATGTCGTAATCACCAAAAGCTCGGGGAAGAACATTTTCCTTCTCCCTGACAGATATCTTGTCAAAGAGAATATGCGACGGGCATGCTCCCAGTATATTATTATGCCTGAACACATACAGCTTTCTCATACACATCTTTCCTCTTGCTGCGCTATGGTCATTCTCAAACATATTTATAATGGCGTTCCATAAAAGTTCTACGTCCTCTTCAGACAGATCTGTAGATTTGTTTGCCAGAGCTGCTGACACATAACCTTCCGCACGGTAGAGGGCATAAGGTATGACACTTTTTCTCCCCATTTCCGTTTCTCCGGTTTCCTTCCTCTCTTCGGTTGTACGGGCCTGTCGGGTAATGGTAACATCCTGGATATTAACCGGAGAAATACTACGCGCAAAGTTAATCTGTACCGGTCCTCTCACAATTCCACAAGGGTCATCTCCCGTTGACATTACTGCTCCGAATGTTCTCACATCAAAATAGTTTTTACACATATACTCGCGGGCTTTCTTCACATCATCCGGATTTTTCCCTTTATTTTTTGTTGTAAGCCCCTCCGCTTCATAGGCTTCTGTAAATTTGATGTTCAGTGATTTATCTGGTTTGATCAGTATATTGTAACCTTCCGCACCTTCTTTCACAAGCTCAACATAATTTCTTATTTTACGTTTTAAACACACATCCGTGATATACCCATATCCCGACTCAGCATCAACTCTCGGCGCATTTCCTGCATCCGGGTCGCCATTGGGGTTACCATTTTCCACATCAAAAAGCATTACAAAATCATATCTGTTTGAAAGTGCCATATTACTTTTCCTCCATTTCTACTGCTTTTTCTGCTTTTTCAAAAAAGCTCTGATACTGCTGATAATATCCGACAATAAATTTACCCTGGTCCTTCAAAAAGAAAGTTTCTGGGAATTCCCCATTCAAATGGCCGATGATCTCCCCGATGAGCTTGTTATAAAACGCTGGATATTTCACTTTATTCAGATGGTTCTGAGCAAGTCTGATCAGTTTTGGAAATACCAGTGCCGGCTTTGACGATGCAGATGCAAAATACGCATCCTTAATCGTCCTGTTTAGTGAATTGTTGGACGCCTCCTGCTGCAGCTTTTCAAGTACTGCAAACAGACGGCCGCATAAGTAAGCCTGTCCGTAATTTTCTTTGTCTAAAGCCACCTTCAATTCCTCCTCTTTATAATTTCTGTTAATGCATGCTTTGATAACACCGGCCCGCACCGGGTTGATCCCCGCACTCCCACTGTCCGTTTTCACTCTTCTTACCACTGTTTCAAGAAGCGCTGCCGGATAAGCGCCGCCATAAATAATGGACTGAAATAACCGGGCCATCAACGCCGGGTTTACTTTATCATTTTTACTCCTGGGCGAAACCATCTCCCTCTTGATCCAGGATAGTGAAATTGCATGAAATTCCTTTGTCACCTGCAGATCCTGCTGAAATCTGGCAATATTCCAGAGCACATCCGCATATTTTCTTCTGATGATAAATTTCACAGACAGTCTCGATGAATTAGGTTTCAGCCCCAGCATATAAAAGTCTACACCAGGATCGATCTGTTCCAGAGACTTCAGTCTGCTTTCCGCTACTTTTGCATTCCGGGCATCTGCCAGCATCTCTTTCAGCATCTGTTCTGTCTTGTCTGCTCCCATCTGATCAGACTGTCCGAAAAAAATCTGTGTAAACAGATCTTCATATGCCTCATTACTGTTCATGGCCCAGAATACAATGGTCATTTCATCCAGCATGGCCTTGTGCCGGCTGCTGTTCAACAGATAATTCAGCGCCTCTGTATATTTCTTCATAGCTTTTTCTGAGACGTTACTGTTATATGACTGCTCATTTCCATAAGAATTTTCAGAGTCATTATTAAACCCGATCAGCACACTTCCTGTTGCAAGGCCTCCGTAGACGCCTTTTATCTTACTGTGAATTCTGGCAATCGGGGCCTGCTCTCCGGTGATAGCGCATTGGGCCGTTTTCCCTTTTTCCCCTCCTTCTGTTCTCTGCGCGTACCCGGCCTCCCACTTTTTCAGCAGCTCTGCGTCTTCATGAAGCAGACAATCGGGATTTCCAGAGAGACAAAAAGCAAAGCCAGACTTTCCATACTCTTTTCCTAATCCCAGAAGCCATCTGTTTTCCGTCTCCTCTTCCGGCTTCCAGTTTAAAAGAAAGTTTCTGTAAGCCTTTACAACCGGCGAATGCAGATTTTCCGTAAATTTCAGATTGGTCTCTACAAATGCTTTATGGGATTTCCTGGCTTTGTCTGTCCGGTCCTCCGGAGAAAGTGTATCACCGTCCAGATTTAATCCAAATATGTACAAAGGCCTGTGCTCTGCAATATTGGCATCAATTCCTGGTTTTTCTGTCCGCTGAGGCATCACCAGTTCCACTGGCACTTTTTTCTCTTTCACTTTGTTTTTCCCTGCCGGCACCTGTTCTTTCTTCTGGCAGTCAATGATCTCATCTATTTTTCCCTCTCCTGTTAAGGAAATCAGATAATGGATCTTAACATTGGAGTAACCTTCCGGAAGAACCTTGCCATCTTTTGACAGAATGTCATAATAGTCACATAATGCTTTTATCAGCATCGCAATTCCTCCCTGTATTTTTTCACATCAATTACTCCGTTGATCATATGCGGACGATAATAAACTGTAGATGCCTTATCAGAAAACCTAGGATTGTCCCAGTCACCATTGACCGGTTTCCCTCCGTCAGCAAACATCACCTTGTAGCTCATATATCCAAGATCTACATCTCCCATTTCAAGAATATTGCTGCTGATAAGCTTCTCGTCAAACTCGTCTACTGGTTCTATCCTCTTTACCGGGAACTCGCTGCATCCCAGACAAGGAGTCCGGAACCACTGTCCTTTTTCAAGTCTCCTCTTAATGATGTTATAATGCTTATTTTCAGCATCTGTCTCTTCATCGTTTTTCAGCCCTGTCAATTCGAAATGGAACTCCACCCCGTATTTTACATTTTTCAGAACCATGGAGGCTCTCTGGCTTCTGCTTTCCGATGCATAGATGCAGGGATCTGCACCTTTTCCATACATCTGGCTTTTCACAGCGCTCAGAAGGACCTTATCTTTGACTTCATTTCTCCGAATATTGACAAAATCAATATCCTGAAAAACAATGATCTTATCAATAACGTAACGGATTGATGGCTTCCAATAGATGCTTTTCAAAAGCCCTTCCAGCGCTCCCGGTGTAGGGACATCGTAACTCACTCTTTCCACTTTGAGTTCCGGTCTGCTAAAGCAGGCATAATCTCCTTCCACAATAATTTTGAAACCATAACTCATCTTTTTCACCCCTTTCTCCTACAGGAAATAATCTTTTGCCTCGAACAGGATCCCTGTATTATCATCGTAATAATCCTTATTAGTCAGACAGAAAATTCCGGTTCCATAGTCATCTACCACATGTTGTTTAATCAGATCTTCCAGTTCCCACTGATACAATGAACATGTGTAATTCTGAAGCTGTCTTGGATTCCCAGTTTTAGTATATTTTAATGTCTCAACCATCTTTTCACTCTGTTTATCCCTCGGCACTACCAGCGATATTGTTCTGGAATCAATCAGTTCAAACTTTTCTGCATATGTTTTAAAGGGAATAGATGCTATATCTGAACACTCCTGGTGCATTGCATGTTTCTGTATATCCTCTTTTTTCATAAAAAACTTACTAAATTTCTGATTATCTTTTCATAAGTTGGTAAATGCCGATATATCCCGTATTTTCGGGCTTTATCGGTATTTTCTTTTTGGAAGATACCTTGCATAAGCTGGCATTTACCAGCATGAAAATGCAACCAAAAGTAGTAAATGAGTAGTAAATATAAGCTCCGATATTAACAAGCCAGCCTTTCCAGTTCTGCTTTTGCAGATTGAAATGTGCCGTGTGCGTAATAGCCAAGTGTCATGGTTATGTTAGCGTGTCCCATGAGATATTGCAGAGTATTTGGGTTCATTCCTCTGTTTGCCATATTCGTACAATAAGTATGTCTGAATGAATGTGGCGTGATGTTCGGTAACTTGTCCGTATGATACTTGTTATACTTCTTAATCAGTCCTCGCACCATGCCCTCATAGTTTCCTGCAACTTTAGGCAAGCCCTCACGATTTAGGAATAGGAAATTGCTGTAACCACCTACAATCAGCGGTTGTGCCTTTCCTCTGTTCTTTAGTATTCTTTGGATTGCTTGATAAGCCCGTTCTGTCAATGGAAGTTCCCGTTTTCCGTTTTTGGTCTTTGGCGTTTCAATATAGTAGCCCATTTCGCTATCTTTCAATAACTGGTGGTCTATATTGAGTATTCTGTTCTGCATATCAATATGCGTCGTCAATCCGCAAAATTCAGAAATACGAAGTCCCGTTTCCAGCAGAAGCACAACCTCATCATAATACTTGCTGTAAATCTTGTCCTTTTCCATAAAGGCAAGCAGGCATTCTTCCTGCTCTGGTGTAAGGATAACTTTCTGTTCGGTATCATCTTCCAGAACATCACTTAACTTAAATTCAAATGGGTTCTTTCTGATACAGTCGTCTTGTATCGCCATGTAAAATGACGCTTTCAAGGAACGCTTATAGTTATCAATCGTTTTATAGGCATATCCTTTTTCACTCATTCTGATAGCCCATTCTTTAGCGTCCGACTGCTTAACCGTATCAATCGCCCTCATACCCAACGGGTCATTTTTCAGAGCATTCATAAGATACTGTCGTCCTTTTTCAGTAGCCCTTTTGATGTTCTTTCTTTGGCTGTTCTTCTTGTCGTAGAGCTGGCAGACTGTCATTTTACCGCCGACTGTGTCGATACCGTCGTTAAGGTCTTTTTTTATCTGTGCTTCTTTTTCCCTCAACGATATATCATCACGCTTTCCAGCAGGTGTCTTGTCTGTCGGTACAAGTTTCCAAGAATAGATAAATTGTGGCTTTCCGTATATATCGGTATATTTATAAACGTATCTTCCGTCTTTTCGCTGGCTCTCTCCATTACGCAAATTGCGATTTTTACTGTCTTTTCGTTTTACATTAGACATAGTGTAAAGCTCCTTTCCGTCATGGAATGAGCCGTGATACGCTACTAATATTATACCATATCTACGGCTCAATGACATTAGATTTCGTCCAATGTATCTATGATTTTTTCAAATTGTTTTCGCTTAATCTGAATACGATTACCGTTCACGATAACCCAGCCAGCGTCAAGATTTTCTTCGGCTAATTTACGCAATTTCTTTTCGCCAATGCGGAAGTATTTAGACGCTTCTTCAATCGTCAGCGTATATTTTTCCCAGATAGGCACATCAGTATTGTTCATAATCTATGCACCCCCTTTACTGTGTGTCATTTTTTTAACAAGCAGGCAGACGGCTTTGGAAAGCTCCGTTAGTATCTCAACTATTCCCATTCTTGTGGGCAGAACCGCACCATGCGGACGTATCATTATTCTGTGAGGATAGGTCGTGGCAAAACGACTTTTCCAACAGTCGCTCTCGGATCACTGCGTGGGTCGCTCGCTTTCTTTTGAAAAGGTCGTGGCGTACAGTCCCCGTGGCTCGCTATCTCACAAACGTATTTGTCTGCTTTATTCAGTTGTCAAAGAACAGACGGGCATAATCAATCCCGATATAAATTAGAAGCGTTTAATATCAAAGTCTAAGATTTTACGAATAATCGCTTCTTTGATAAAACCTTTCATTTCCAAATCTACCGCAAGACGTAAGTTGTTATTATCGTCATAAAACGGACGCATACAGCATTGATTGATAAATGGGTCGTAAAACTCCAAGATTTTTGAAATAGCCATTTCGTCGCCGTCGCAGGCTTTGGAAATAACCGTGAAAGTCGGTGTCAGCTCTTTTGGCATTTTTCTTTTTCCTCCTCAATCAGTTGCTTTAACTTGTCTAGTGCTTGTATTCTGCACTTCGTTACATTCGCTCTGGAACAGTCAAGCATTTTCCCAATGTAAGTGTCCGTGTCCCCAATGAAAAAATACTGTAAAACGATATTACGCTTTCGTTCTTCGATAGCTTTCAAAGCACGAGCCAGTTGTTCATCTTCGATTGATACTTTTTCTCCACAGACTTCAAATACCGCAACATAATCCGTAGAATATGTATCTTCTGTGCCTATGGAATTTAAGAGGTCGTCCATAATTTCGGCGAATGGCATTTCTTTTTTCTCTGAACGACGTATCGCTCGATAGAAGTCAATCGCTCTATGACGTATAACTGTTTTAATAGCACAATCGAATTGATGACAGGTTTTTTCTTGTAGTTCTGACGGTTTCATTTTCCTCACCTCCTTTCGCTAGTCGAAAAGAGGTGTCTGCCCCTTTTCATATATACCGCGTTGAAAGTGGGGGACAGCGTAACCAAAATCGAAAAAACTTTAAAAAATTTTTTTCTGGCATGAAAAAAGCCCGCACAAAACATATAGTCTGTACGAGCTTTTAAAACTGTGCTATATTCAGTTGTTATAAAAATGCCGTTAGGTTCAAACTGATTGCGTCGAGGTATATCTAAAATATTCCATAATGACAACTCCTTTACGGCACTATTCTAATTTATTCAGACAGAAAAGAAATTGCACCGTTTTTAATTTCTAAGATTTCGTCCGCTTCTTCTGCCAAATGCTTACTATGCGTAACGACAACAACACATTTTCCTAATTCATGTGCAGTCTTTTTCAGCAAAGCAATGATTTCATCAGCGGTAGTTTCGTCAAGATTTCCCGTCGGTTCGTCTGCCAAAAGTACATGAGCGTCGCTGGCTAATGCTCTTGCAATCGCTACACGCTGTTGCTGTCCGCCAGATAGTTGCAATACATTTCTCTGCCAGTATTCTTTTCCAATGCCGACTTCTTCCAATAATTTTTCAGCATTTCCACTACCACCTAATTTGACATTTTCAACCGTTGTCAAATAATCAATCAGATTATAATTTTGAAATACCAATGAGATATTATGCTTTCTGTGGTAATTCAGCCCCTTTTTTGTAATATCCTCGCCATTGCAAAGGACAGTCCCTTTTACTGCTGTGTCCAAGCCTGCTAACAAGGATAAGAGTGTTGTTTTTCCTGCACCACTCGGACCGACAATGGTATAAAAGATACCCTCCTCAAAAGTAGCTGATACGTTATTCAAAATGATTTTATCTTTTTTGGTTTTGTAAGCATAGCTTACATTCTTTACTTCTAACATTTTCGTCGTCCTCCTAACTCATTTCCGCTAAAATATCTTTCGGGTTTCTCTTTAGTATTACAATTCCAGATACCAGAACAGAAGCCGTTATTAACACAAGAACACTTACCCCGTCCAGCAGATACATTTCTGGCGTAACCTCTACGCTGATACTCTGCACGTCCTGCTTTGGTGCAACGTATTCTGTGGATACTTTTCCCTCATTATTCTTTTCTTCCTCCTGCATTTGCTGAACCTGCTGTGATACCAGATAATTTGCAGTTACTTTGGAAACAGCAGGGGCAACAGCAAAGGATAACATAAGGGAAAGAACAGTAATCATAATCGCTTCGCTCCAAATTTGTCCGATAATTCTAAATTTCGGAACACCGAGAGATAAGAAAATACCGACTTCCTGCACTCGATTTTTCAGCCAGAACAGAAATACTAAAACAAGGATAACAAAACTTGCAACAGAGATTACCAATATCATCATTTCGCTTACTTTTGCTAAATCATTGAAGTTTGAGGACATGGTTTCGGAATTTCCGTTATTGTCAATCAAATCATATTGCTCCCAATTGATGTCTACTTTTTGCAGATTTTCTTTTACTTCGTCGTAAGCTTCCACATCTTCCACTTTGAAATAGGCTCTTTCATATAATGGACTTGTTTCACCCTCTGCCTTTTCTGGAAATCTCAAATCTGTAAATATTACATTTTCCGAACGGTAAGTATCTCCCTGCATAAGTGGGGACATCTTTTGATCCACTTGATAAATTCCAACAATCTCAGCTTCTGATACCTTTGAATTTTCAGTATCGTGGTAATCATTAAAAGAAATCTTATCGCCGATTTTCAGATTATTTTGCTTTGCCAGTTCCTCTGAAATGACACACATATCTTTATCCTCTGGGGTTATCATTCGTCCCTCTTTGATATGCAGGTTTCCAGATAAAACATTTCTGTCTAGTTTCATATCTTTGTTTCCAATTAAACTTACACCGCCAACATCTGCATTCTGGTCTACATCTTTATCTTCAATCCTTTTGAAATTTACAGGGTTTACGGGAGTTGTTACTGTTGTAATATTGTAATCAGCAATTCCTTTTGCTTTTGCCAATTTCTCAATGTCTTTTATATCTAAGCTTTCAAATTCATTTGTTGTCCAGCCTGTCCAAGTCTCCATACCATTGATAATCTCTTTTTCCTGATGGTAGCCACCAAAACTACCTTCCTTATCATTACCAATCTTTTCTGAGTATTCACGAACTCGCTTTGTTCGGTACTCTGCATTTCTTTCTAAAAGAAAGCCTGCACCTATGGCTTGTCTGGTTTTGTCCTGCACCTCAATACTGGCATTTTTGCTCGCCACACCTGCAAGAAGCAAGGTACTGATTGCAAAAACAATCAACAATAAGAGAATACTTTTTACGGGCTTTCTGAACACAGAACGCCTTGCCAATCCAAAAAAATTCATGTACTATCCCTCCATTTTTGCTAATATATCTTTTGGGTTTGCTCGTAATATCGGAAGAATGGAACAGCACAATGCCACCAAAATAACTGCACCGCCTAAAAGGAACAACATTCCAATATCTTGTATCTGCAAAACCACTTTCAGATTTTCTGTTACTGTTTCTGAACCGGTAATGACGTTTTGCAAAACGCCCGAGAACAATTTACCAATGGCTGTTGCTCCTAAAACCGAAAGTGTAAATACACTGCCTGCTTCTAATAAAGTTTGCAGGAAAATTTCACTTTTTGTCTTGCCGAGGCTCATAAAGATTGCCACCTCTTTTTGCCTTGTCCGCATCCACATACATAACAGCAGGGAAACAACAACAGTACCAGTTACCAATGTAAGTACCAGCATAAGATTTGCCACCTTACTGATTTGCTCTAATGGAGCAGACATCTGTTGATAAAGGGTATCAGACGTGCTAAGTGCTACATCATTTCCGAATATTTTTTGCAGGCTGGTTTCCAGCACATCTAATTTTTCTGGTCTTTTTGAGTAAATGCAGATTTTTTCAAATTCAGCTTCTTTGAACAATTCTTTATAAGTACTGTTGTCAATAAAGATTTGATTTTCTATTCGATTGACTGCGGTAGTTTCTGACGGCTGGTCTTTTTCCACATTTCCTGCGGACATGAAAATTCCAATAATCTGAACAGATACTTTTGTTCCGTTTTCTGTACTTAATTCAATCGTATCTCCAACTTTTAGCTCATTTTGATTTGCAAGGTTCGCATTGATAACAGCACCCTTTTTCTCACGCTTGATATAATCGCCAGAAGCTAAGCGGTACTGCATTTCTGAAAAAGGGCTGTCCTTTTCCAAATCATCATAGGAAAGCAGTGCTATTTTCAAATTTTCCTCATTCGTAGAAGTATTGAGCGTAACGGGAGCAAAATTATTCGGAAATACCTCTTGTCTACCAATGCGGTTGATAGACGAAACATCTTCTAGCGTTTCAATCTTGTTTACTTCATTCTCTGTTATCTTGCTGTCCTTACTTGTAATTTCAGCCACAATCTTAGAGTTTGTCTTTTCCTGCATGGCTTGTTTGGACTCATTTGTAGTCCTTAAAATCATGCTTGTACCTAAAATCATACTGTTTACAAGTATCAAAACAATCAACAGAAGAATGGTTTTCCCTTTTTTTCGCTGTAAATAGCGAAAACCAAGTTGATAAAACTTCATACTTCACACCTCTATTCCCAATGGGCTATGACAACCTTTGTTGCATTGAAATGATTTGTGTCTGCAAACTCTCCATAGAGATATACTTCAGATTGCTTTTTCACATCGGATATAGAACCCGTTGTTACATTTGTAACACCAGACTGTGCATTTACTGTGGCAATGACAAATTCACAATCTGGGTTATAGGTTACAGAAACAGCATTCTCTTTTTTTTCCATTCCCGGTGCTTCTATTTTTATCCCAGCTCCACCCTCAATATCTTTTGCTTGATTTACCAAGCAACCATTGTCTGTAAATTCCAAAACACTTCCTATCAAATTAGCAGAATCTAATATGTCGTTTCCTTTATTTTCTGAAGAACCATTTGCATTTTCTTCATTCGTATTAGAATTGACAATAGGATTAGACGTATCTGGTTTCTCATCTGGACTTGCACCACACCCCGTCAATGCACAGATACATAATCCAACTGCTATGAATTTACTGATGTTTGTTTTTTTCATTTTTGTATTCCACCTTTCTTGTTCGATATGCCCCTATTGTAAAAGCAAACCATTCTAAAAATCCTGTAAAAAAGTAAGAAAATCATCATCATTTTTTAGAGGATTTTTACAGACTTTTCTGTTATACTGTCTATAATTTATATAGAAAAGGATTGATACATTATGAAAATACTTCTTCTGGAAGATGATTTAGAATTATGTAAAAATATAAAAATTTCGCTGGAAAAAGAAAACTATATGGTTGATTGTTGCAATGACGGGGAAACCGCTATGCTGTATGCTTTAAATACAGACTATGCTTATGACATTGCCATTGTAGACCGTATGCTACCGATTATTGACGGTTTGACAATCATAAAATCTATGCGTAGAAAAGGAATATCTATTCCTATCCTTATCATTACTGCCATGAGTACCCTTGACAATCGGGTTGAGGGTTTAGACGGCGGTGCTGATGATTACTTAGTAAAGCCGTTTCATATCAAAGAATTGCTTGCAAGAGTTCGAGCATTGACAAGGCGACCTGCCAATATCCAGTTATCGTCTAAATTACAATATGGAGATTTAACTTTCGATAAAGACAGTAGAACCTTATCCACACCAAATAATTCTCTTTTATTAACTTCAAAAGAAACCGAGTTGACTTTTGTATTTATGCAGAACCCAGAAACACTATTTTCCCGTGAACAGCTTATCCTTAAAATCTGGGGCAGTTCTTCCGAAGTAGAAACTGGCAATGTAGACAGTTACATTTCTTTTCTGCGAAAACGCCTAAAAGAATTAAAAAGTTCATGTAAAATAACAACGGTCTACGGTGCAGGGTACAAACTGGAGAAAGAAACATGTTAAATAATTTATACCGAAAACTTCATATTCTGTTTGCAAGTTCTGTTATGCTGATTATTACCCTTGTGATTTCCTTTGTCGTTGCGAACACAGTTCATACAGAGAAAATCAACGAAAGCACCTTGTTTCAAAGATTGACAACCTTGCTGATTTATCAAGTTGAAAGTGCTTCTTCGGATATGGATAAATCACTCACAGCCTACGAAAAAAGTTATCATATTTTTTCTTTGATTAACGATACAAAAGGGAATACCATTTATCAAAGTGATTTTCCATTTCCAACGCCTGCGGACAATCTCTTGCATGATGTAGAAAAGCAGATTTCCACACAGCCATTATCCCGAACAGAAAGCGACACAACTTCTCAAGGCGGTTTTCTGGAAATAAGAGGAAAACATCACGATACTTATTTTGTTATTCCTGCTACCATTCGGACAGCAAATGATACCGTATATCATGCAACCTTTCTTTATCAGACAGCCAGTTTGACGGATATTTTACAAAAGACATTGCCTATCTATCTTCTTATCTGGTTTTTGGCTTGTATCGTTGTTATCGTGCTGACCCGTTATCTGCTGAAAAAGTCGTTTGCTCCAACGGAACGGATACTGCAAAGCCAAAAAGATTTTGTTGCAACAGCGTCCCATGAATTAAAATCTCCACTTGCTGTTATGATTTCCAACACGGATATGCTTCTTGATAATGTTCCCTTAAACGAACAGGCAAGGCAAGCCGTACAGACCATAGATTTTGAATGTATGCGGTTATCCCGTTTAGTCAAAGATATGTTACTTTTAGCTTCTTCTGACGCAAAAACATGGACATTGCATAAAAGCACAATCAATGTAGATACCTTGCTCATTACGTTATATGAAACCTACGAACCAGTCTGCATGAAGCAGAATTTAGAACTAAAACTGCATTTATCCGAAGAAAGTTATCCTGCCATGCTTACTGACAAAGACAGACTATTTCAAATCTTGTGTGTCTTTATGGATAATGCCATTCAACATTCCAAGAATAATTCTTTGATAGAGATAGAAGTAATCGCCAATGAAAAGAATATTGCTTTTTCTGTGGTAGACCACGGGCAAGGCATTTCTGATGAAGATAAGCAGTATATTTTTGACCGCTTTTATAGTGGCGACAAGTCCCATACGAACAAATCAAATTTTGGACTGGGACTAAGTATCGCCAAAGAATTAACCCAAATGCTGAACGGCACAATAACTATCAATGATACTGCTGGTGGCGGTGCTACTTTTACTGTTAAATTTCCTCTGAAATAGATTAAGGCTTGCAGATCATACAAAATGTATGGAGCAAGCCTTTTTTCAAATCTTTGTCTTTTTGGTAATCTTGTAAATATATTCTTCTGGGGTAGGGCGTTTATTACCAAAATATTTTTTGAAATTTGCCTGCACCTCTGGGTCTGGGCTGTTCATGGCTTCATCAATCGTTGCTTCAATATCAGCCCGTATATCAGCCAATGAAACACCGCCAGCCTTTGCACCTGCTTTCAAAGCTTTTTTAATATCTCGTTTTTTTAGACCTATCATAATAACCTTTCTGTATTTTTTTCATAGCTGTTATTCTGATTATTCCACGAAAGCCAAAGACGAAAATTCAAATATAATGAAATACATAGTGTTAATATTTCGGCAATGGGAACAGCCAACCATACACCTGTTATTCCAATAAACTGTGGCATTATTAACAAGCCTATCATTATAAAGCCAAATGTTCTTAAAAAAGAAATCAAAGCAGATAGCTTACCATTAGATAATGCAGTAAAAATTGCTGATGAAAATATATTGAAACCCGAAAAAAGAAAACTAAATACAAATATCATAAACCCGTTTATTGCAATTTTATATACCGCTTCATTCGTACCAGTAAATAAACGTACCAAAGTATTTCCATTTATAAAGGATAACGCAAAAATAAATAATGAACCTACAAAAATGAAAGAAATACAGATTTTATATATTTTCTTTAATCCATAATAATTGTTTGCTCCAAAATTATAGCTAATGACTGGGGCAACCCCCATTGAAAAACCAATAAATAATGTTGTAAGCAAAAATTGTGTATATATAATTATAGTAATAGAAGCCACACCATTTACACCTAATAAATTCATCATTGTGCGATTGAAAAAGAATGTAGTAATTGCCGTTGAAAGCTGACTAACCATTTCTGATGAACCATTTATACAACTTTCTCCAAGTACTTTAATGTCTATAATAGGTTTTACAAAAGACAATGTTCCCGATTTTTTACAAAAGACAATTAGCCCCGTAATTGCGGGTATCAAATAACCAATTCCAGTTCCAAATCCTGCACCAGCAATCCCCATGTCAAATATAACCATAAAAAGATAATCAAATACGATATTCATTACACCAGCACTTACAGAAAGAACAAGTCCTAAAGTTGGTTTTCCTGCTGTTACAAATAAATTTTGAAATAGTACCTGCAACATACTTGCAGGTGTAAACAGTAAAATAATAGTTAAATAGTCTTTACAATATGGAAATAAAACCTTATCAGCTCCAAGAGTATATATAATTTCATCAATAAAGATAATTCCTAGAATGAAAATTACTACTCCCAAAATAAAACCAAATAAAATAAGTAGTGTAAAATCTTGTTTTGCTCGTTTGGGTTCTCCTGCCCCCATTTTTCTTGCAACTATGGCACTACCACCCGTAGCTATCATTGTTCCCAATCCTACTATTAAATTGATAACGGGACAAACAATATTGATTGCTGATAAAGCATTTGTATTGACAAATCGTGATACAAATATGGTATCTACAATTGTGTAAAGCCCCATAAATAACATCATGGATATGGTCGGGAAAGCAAATTTTAATAAAGACCCAGTATTAAAATCTTTTGCAAGAGGATTACTATTCATTTGTACTACCCCCATTTTTTGAAAATAATACTAATTTTTGTGTAGGATAACCAAATTCAACTAATAATTCTGCTTCTGCAAAGCCTAATTCTTTGTAAGTCTTACGATACCCCGTATCAGCTTTGTCGCCCTCACGAAATGTTGTTACAGAAATATCTTTATCAACTAAAAGTTCATTCATAACCTTATCTAAAAATAATTTTGCAATACCACATTTACGATATAACGGGTGTACTCCAAAGAAATCAATACTTCCCGTATGATAGTTAATAGACATCAAAGCAATAGCAATAGTATTATCAGTTAAAATCAACACTCTTTGCTCTAAAATACCTCTTTCTAATTCTGTTAAGTATTCATTCTCGTTCAAATTTGGAAAACCGTCTATTACTAAATAAGCTAGTTCTAGGCAGGCAGGTATATCTGTTGTTGTAGCAAATCTGATATTTTCTTCCATTTCTTGTTGTGATAATTTTTGTTTAACTGTCTGTATCAAATCAAATCTAAGCTGTAACGGATAAAATTCTTCGTTCATTCGATATTCGTTAGGCGTTTTCTTATACATCTGCTTAAAAATATTTGTAAATGCCTGCTGACTTTCATAACCAGCAATAAGCGAAATTTCAAGAATAGATTTATCAGAAAACACTAAAAGTTTTGCAGACTCTGTTAATTGTCTGCGTTGTACATAGTCATGTATAGACAATCCAACAGTTTCGACAAACATTCTATGCAAATGATATTTTGAATAACCAACACCCATCGCAATAGAGGATAAGTTCAGTTTTTCTGTGAGATTGTTTTCTATGTAATTGATAACCGTTATAATGTTTTCAACCTTATTGACCATTACAGCACCCTCCTTTCAGCTTAGATTATAATAAATAGTTTTCTTCAAGTTTTAATATATATTGCGGTTTTTGCGTGAATTACTATTTTAGCGTATTCAGAACTATTTGTGAACATAATTCGATGAAAATGTAGTTTGCAAATCATATTTCTATGACATGCAAACTACTTCTTGTGATTTATCCCACAATTTTCCAGTTACTATCCTTATGTAGCACAAGCTCATATTGCGATACCTGTGTTGCCTTTGTCTGATTATCAAGGAATTTCACGGCAACTTTGACTTTCACATTGTCCCCGTCCTTTGTAAAGATAGGGTTTACCAGTTCAGAATAAAGGTAGTCCCTGCCGATAGGCTCAATCACATTTCCAGACACATAATAAGCCAGCTCTTTTTCTGTGGCTGTCGGGTATAACTTAAAGAATGTTTCCAGAAATGCGGTAGCGTCATTTACCGTATCAGCGTCTACGCTTGCGTCTGCTTCTGGTGTCTTAGGCTCATAGTCTGATTTTTCGATTGCTGGTGCAAGGGTAGGGTTCTGAATGATTACCATATCCCCGTCAGCGTCTACATGGACTTTTACAGTATAAGTCGCTTTCACATTGCTTGTCTGTTCTCCCTCTTTTATCTGCTGATCTACTTCGTAGGTAGCAGAAAAAGTGTCCGTTCCCGACTGCTCGATACGCCATACAATCACATCTGTAACTGTGGAGCTGGTCGGTATGTCGGTTCTGATTGTATCAACATTCAAGTCCTGCAATTCCTTTGTCAGATAACCGCCTATTGCCTGCGTCCTTGCTTCAATCGCTTCTTTGCTGTTATTCCATGTGTAATAGGACTTCGCAAAGTTCTTCACGAAATTTTCTATCCCGTTGGTGTCCTGCAAGCGAAGCTCAATGATTTCTTTTTCATGGGTCGTGTGCTGGTCGATAGCCGTAAAATTTTTATACACTCCGAAACTCACGCTTGCGATAAGCACCACCCACAATGCAATCACGGTTTTCTTATGTGTGCCTACCTTGACAGTACGCACCTTTTTTTCTTTTGGTTCTTTGATAGTTTCTGTCTGTTTCTTATTCTTCTTAAACATATTTTTCAAGTCCTTTCTATTGTTTTACTCGTCCTGCACCGATTAAGTGCTGTTGCCAGTAACTACTACTTAGGTCTGCATATCCTATCGGGTCGCCTGCATGGTACATCTGGTTATTTCCTACATAGATACCGACGTGGGTTACATACGAACCAGCGTTATAGGTGGAATGGAAAAATACCAAGTCCCCAGCCTTTGCCTGCGAGAGTGGGAGATGTTGGGTAGCGTCATACTGTGCCTGTGCTGTTCTCGGTAAGGAGATACCAGCTTTTCCATAACACCATTGCGTCAGTCCCGAGCAGTCAAAGGAAGTCGTAGGAGAAGAACCACCATACACATACTTCCAGCCTTGATACTTCAACGCTTCATTCATTACTTTTTGTGCCAGCTCTCCCGATACCTGCGGAACAGTCAAATACTGATTGACTAATTCGACGTAAAATTGATTGCCATACTGATACCGCCAGCCCCCGTTCTTCGCAACGGCTATCGGGTTGGTGTAGGTTACTTTCTTTCCACCCGATTTCTCACGGGCGAAGCTCTCTGCAAGATTGTAGGTATGTTTCTTTCCTTTTCCTGCCACATATCCTACATATCCACCGCCATAGTTATAGGACTGTATTGCTACATTCAAGTCGTCGATACCTTGATTTTTGCAGGAAGAAAGCAGGGACGCAAAATATTTACACCCCTGCTTGATTGAGCTTTCCGTATCTAAGGAATTAGGCGGTAGTCCCAAACTTTCCGAACTCTGCATAACATCTTCTGCCGTACCGCCACTTTCCACTTGAATGATAGCCAATAGTACATTGACATACTCGGAAATGCCGTTTTCTCTAGCGTACTTTTCCACCATAGGCTGATGTTTCAAGACTTCTGCGGATAAGTTCATACCCGTAATGCCAGAAGAAAAGTTGCTGTTCTCGTCGTCGCTGTCCGCACTAATCAGCACCCCAAAGAAAAGCACCAGAGAAAAGAAGATAGGAAACAGACTGCCGATAAGAGCGATATGTTTCAGTTTCATTTTTTCTTCTGTCCTTTCTTCGTTACAAGATTACGGGGTTTCTCTGTGGTCTGCTGGTTTTTTTGGACGTTCTGGGTCTGCTGAACCTTTGTTCTGCGGTCTTTCGTGTAATTCTGGCGTGTTTCCTGCGATACTACTTTCTCTACATTCTGCCTATGTACTGGCTGTGTAGGCTGGGTCGTTTTTCTATCAGAAGCACCAGAAGATAACGGACGTTCTTTTACAACATTTGTCTTGACTGGCTCACTTGCTTTTGAAGTCGTCGCTGTGGCAGGGCGTTTGACTTCCTGCGTTTTTTCCACAGTCGGCTTTGGAATGGTTGAAGCTGTGGCTGGTCGCTCATGGGGACGGGTAGCTCCCGTTGTCGCTGATCCGTCCGCCTTTCGCTGTGTCTGCCTTGCTTCTTGTGCCTTTTGAAGCTCCATACGCTTGTCAGCGATATTCCGTCTATGCTGTTCCCGTTTTTCCATACGTCCCGACTGTCTGGACTGCTGTTCCTGCACCATGCCACGCTTGAAGTCGGACACGCTGGACTTTGCCTTTTCCTTTGCGGAATACACCGCATAAGCGGTCTGGGTCGGCATATCTTTGAGATTTTCTTTCAACGCACCAGCCTTGTCTTTGAGCTTGTTTTTCGTATCTAAGACAGCACCCACCTTTGAGCCTGCACGTTGTCCTATGCTGGAAGTGGGATTGCCCCGATTGTCTTTAGAAGCCGTATTTTTTCTTTCTGCTCTTTTATTCGCAACAGCATTTCCGACAACTGCACCAGCCACACCGCCCGAAACACCGCCAGCACTCACAGCCCTTGCCATGCGTCGCTCCATTCGTCTAGCCCTGTGTGCCATAAACAGATACGGTCTGCGGAAAATTCTTCTTCCCATGCTTTGACTGTCGCTGGCATTTAAGGAGAACATACTCATTAAATCGCCCAGTTTCATATAAATACCTGCGAAACACACTATCTGTAAGAACGCCACCATAAAAAACGGATAGTCCGTAGATATGTTATAAAACATACTGGAAATGCTGAACGCCACCGTTACAATGAGGGTTATCCCTGCCCGTGTCATTATGGTATTAAATACTCTTACGATTGCCTGCTTTGCCATGCTTTCATAGCTCGGTATCATGGAAAGTAAAAAGCTGATAGGTAAGAACATTGCAAAGATAATAAAAAGTATCTGGCTAAATAACATCATGCCCGTAAGCAAGAATACAAATATCGTGATACCTAAATTGAAAAACAAGAGGAAAAACACCATACCCAAACGGGTTACCACCTGCGGTATCGTCAGATTGTTGTTGTCGTTATCCTCGATTTCTGTTTTCACGACTTCCTCTCTGGTCTTTCCGTCCTCGTCCTCTGGGCTTGCTGATACCAGAGCTTCTACACGGTCAGCCCCGATTTCTTCTGCGTTGCTGTTGCCAAATTGCAGAAGTAGCCACGGCTGTTCCACTTGAATAGAAAATAAGCTGTCCCGTATCAAGTCCACGCTGTCCTTGCCCTCGCTGTCAGAATTAGGGAGCATGATTTTTGTTCCCAAGTCAAGTGAAGCGGTACTGATGTCTGATGAAAATTCATTTATCTTCTTGATGTAGTCGGGAGCATAGGCAATAAATGAAGCGGACAGCACGAACACCACCACAAAGTTAATGACAGCATGAAGTGCCTTGCTGGTTTCCCTTTTTATCAGTCCCGTATAGGCAACATATAGTCCCACCACTAAGATAATGAGAAGCAGAAAACCAACATAGAAACCCGTAGAAGAAAAGCCGTTCTGTGTTACGCCTGCAAGGGTCTGTATGCTCTTTCCGATACTGTCTGCCATATCGTTAATAAAATCAAGTTTGTAGGCTTCCTGCACCACATAGCCCGTTGCATTGCTTAAATAAAGGCTTATCGTCCAGACAAAGTTGGTAATACAGTAAAGCCCGTATTGCACCGATTTTCCAATCCCGTCCAGCCAGTTCCACGGAAGCCACGACCAGCTATTATCCACATAAAAATCAAGCTGGTAATTCGACAGCGGATATTTGGAGTAGAGATTTTCTGCGTTTATGGTATCGTCCACAAGCCCCGTCGCATGAGCCACCGTCCCCAAAAGTGAAAGCAGGATAAGGGAGAGTGCCACCACAAACAGAGCCATTTTGAGAAAGTGAAGTATCTTCCTTTTTGTGAACGCACCTTTTATCCTTTCTTTCATCACTCCACCTCATTTCTCTGTACGGGCGGTCTGGTATCAAAGGCGTGCAGCAGTTCTTCAAAGACGGGGTGTATCTGCACCACACCCACACGCCCATATAAGTCCTGCAATAAACATTGTCCGTTCTCCAAATCACGCAAGCGTTTCTGGTTGTTTTCGTCGTCCTTGTCGATACCGAAAAATTCTAAGGTCTGCTTTATCTCGTTGATGTCAGTAGAACGAAATGCAAACTTCAAACCGATATTGTTTTTCAGACTTTCCTTTGACACGTCATAGGCAGACTGGGTAACGAAATAAACGCCTGCCTGCATAGCTCGTCCAGCACGAACCAGCTTATTTGATAGGGTTTCGCCTTGTGCCACATTTAAGAACGCCCACGCTTCGTCCAAATCTACAATCTTAAAAATGCTTCTGTCCGAATGGATAAAATCAAGGGCAAAGGTACTAATCACAATCAGCATAGACACCGACAATAATTCAATGGTCGTGTATTCCTCAAAAGTGGTATCTTTATCTGGCAGTACAAGGTCTGCTACTTGAATGATATTGAGCTGGTTATCAAGGCTTATAGCATTTTCTACCGTCCCGTCTGAAAATAGCAGGTGTGCAAAGTCGTAGTCCGTGAAGCTGTCGATATGGTCTGCGATATTGCGTGAGATAGCGGTATCTTCTTTTCTCAATTCCTCAATAACGTGTAACAGTCCTCTATTTTCACTCTGGGTAACAGAACGCACCGCTTTTCGTAACACGGGGAATTTTTCGCCGTCCCTAGAGGAAATACCCGTAAGGAATGTTAAGATGTCGATTGCCAGACTTTCAGCGTCTTTCACATTCTTCATAATCACAAATGGGTCAAGAAGTCCTGCATTGTCCTTGTCGCTGGTAAGGTTTACGATATTGATTTCATGGGCTATCTCTGGGAGCGTTTCTTTCCAGTTGCCACGCTCACTTTTAGGGTCTAACAGAAGTGCTTGACCGCCAAACAGCACCGCATAATATACAAGTAGATTGTTGCAGAATGACTTTCCACCGCCAAGACTTCCCACAAAAGCAGAAGCAAGGGCATTAGTAACTGTGCCTTTTACTCCCTGCGAAGCTAAAGACGGTTGCAGGTACACATTTCTTCCCGTATCAACGGAATAGCCCATATAGATACCCGTGTTTTCCCCTAACTGCTGGGTCGCACCAAAACCAAGCCCAGCCAAGAAGTCTGACTTTACATACTGCACATAGTCATTGATATATCGCTTGCTGGCAGGTAAAAATTCAGAATGAAGTCCCAACATATCGCCAGCAGGACGCACCAGTTTTACATTGAGGTCGTCGTAAAAGTCCTTGACTTCATCACAACGGCGTTTCAGCTCGTCAAGATCGGGTGCAGACACCCGTATGACGTAGCTTAACTTATACATACTTTCTTTGCTCTGGTCTAAATCGGTTTCCAGCTCGTCCACGCTGTCTAAAGCGTCCACCACATTTGAGCTGGTTTCACTTCCTGCTTGATAGGCGTGATTATCCAAATCTTTCAATTCCTTTTTCTTGTTGCGGACTGTCGTTAATGCCTTACGGTTCTCCACGATTTCTACATTCATAGAAGTATCAACGGGGAATGTGAATTGCTGTTGCTGGAAATAGAAGATTTCAGAGGACGGAAAATCCAACTCCCCGACAATTACATTGACGGTAAAATAGGACACATAGCTTTCCTTGTCCTCATGTTCCAATCGTAAATACCGCTGGCTTTCCTCAATCACACACCTTGTCGGACGGATAAGGTCGTAGTATTTTATCAGCGTTTCTTTCTTCAATTTCTTCTTTGGTAGCTGGTACTCATAATCTTCATAGGCGATACCGTCCCTGCCGTAAAGATGTTCCATGAGATACCCAAAATCATGGATTTCCAAGCGACGCACCTTAAAGCGACGGGAGATTTTATTTTCCAGTAACTTTTCCATTTTCATGTAACGGTTGATTTCATCATTCGGCATGGAAACAAAATCATTCATCAGCGTGTGGTTCACTTCATGAAGAAATTCCTTGAACGTCAGCCATGCCGATTTTTTGATGTTCTTCAGATTGAGCTGTTCTTCCGTAACCATGAGCTTAAAGCCAAGAAAAAAGCGGTAGTCCACTTGATTGTCCCCAATCATTGATACTAACGCTTCGGTCTGTTCGTCTATTTTTTGGACTGCCACCTCACGAAGTTTGCCCGTTACCAGTTTCTTTGACTGCTCCTGCATACTTCTAATGGAGCTTTCTGTGGCAATCTGCAACGCATGAATTTTTCCCTCACGGGACTGTGCGATTAGCTGTCGAAAACTGTCATGCACGATAAATTTCTGCTCTGCGGATAGAAAAGAATAGTTGTACGGTATCAGCTCATAGTAGGCGAACACCTCATTGTCCTTGTTCCAGACAAGGTTGTTATCAATATATTTTATCGGGAACATAGTTCACACTCCTTACTGCCGTGATTGTTTCATTCAAGGTCTGCTTATGCAGTTTTACGGCTTTTCCTGCATAAGTGATTTTCGGTCTTATCGCATAGGTTATCTGTGATTTCAAAAAGCTGTACGGCTTCTTTCCGTCAAAGGTTTTCTGCGACATAAACCAAGTGAGAGCAACGGGAATACCGAAGTATTTGAGAAATGCTCCCTCAATCATGGAAAGTGGAGGAATATCCCCAAACAGAATGATGATAAATTCCGTAATCACAAACCATGTAATCTGTGTAAAAGTAACGGGAAAGGGCAAGTTAAAGTCATTGATTGCATACAAGACTTTTTCCACGTTCCAGATACCCGTATAAGATTTAATCTTTTTCAAGTTCTTTCAGCTCCTTTCGTAAATTTGTAAATGGAAAAGGACAGCCATTTTCAGACTGTCCCTTAAAGAGAAATACGCTGTCAGTAGCAACAATGCCGTTGCTGATCTTCCAGCTTAATTTTTATTATTGTTTTTGATTACTATCACGAATACGATTAGTTCGTTTTTCTTTCATATATACTTGTCTCCTTTTCATAATAAAAGCAGTCAATCATAAGACTAACTGCTTTCTTTTAAACCTCATTCAATTTAATAATAATACTTAAAACATTATTGCTATAATCAGCAGAAATATTACCGTCCATTTTTTCAATCAACGCTTTGGCAATAGATAAACCTAACCCCGTAGATTTTCTTGCGGTATTTACTGTATAAAATCTATCAAACAATTTCCCAATTTGTATTTCATTAAGGTCAGAAGTGTGATTTGAAAATACAATTTTCCCATTTTCAAATAATGATATTGTTAAATCTCCCTCACTATATTTGATTGCATTATCTATAATATTATTGAAAATACGAAGTAAGGCAGTTTTATCAACGGAACGCACAATTTTTTGTTCGCACAAATTTATATTCGGAGTAATGCCTTTTTCCTTAAATATCGCATAATAGGACGAAATACAATCTTCTAAAACATTGTTGATTACGGTTTCTGTATAAACGCTATTTTCGGTATCAGAAATAATAGTTGTATATCGAAATAGTTCTTCTACTAGCTGTTTTAATGCAAAAGTACGATTTTTAATGATTGATAATTGTCTAGCAATATGTTCACTTTTTTCTTCTTTGTCTAATAAGCTTAAGTAACCGCAAATTGTTGTAAGAGGAGTTCGTAAGTCATGGGATATATTCGTAATAGCGTTTTTTAATTCTTTATCGCCTTGTATATAGCGGTGCTTTTGTTTTTGTAATTCTTTCAACTCTACATTTATATCATTTGCTAAAGAAGAAACCAATTTATCATGTGAGGAAAGCATAATCGGAGTATTCGTATCTGTATATAATTTTTCTGAAAACCCTCTTTTTATCTCTCTAATTGCTTTTCTCATATAAAAGATTTTCAAAAGTAAAGCAAATATTATTACCAGCAAGAAAAACACCATTATTTTCCACAACATAACATCATTCCCTACAAATTCATTTTAAATTCTTTTTCTCAAAGACCATTATACCTGTTCCCGTGCTTATTACAAGTATCAGTATATTGTAAATAATCATTTCCGTAGCTTGTATAATTTGCAAATTGATTAAATTTAAAAGTTGTCCTGTTGGTAAAAAGATATTTAAAAATTCATAAATTTGTTTCACAATGCTATCTGAATGAGCCATATCAGAAGAAAACAACACACTTAACACATAAAATGATATTCCAAACATCAATAAACTAACTACTAAACAGATGATTGAAGACGAAGCCTTATTTTGATTTATCATAACAATCATGGTATTTATTCCAGCAAATGTTATTGTTGCAAGAATAGAAATCCCTATAATTAAAGATATAGTGTGAATATCGGTTTTAAACGGAGCTATTAACCAAGTACCCAGCCCAATGATTGTTATTTGATGTGCCACCACTAAAATAACACTGGCAATCACACATATCAGCAAAGCAGAAATATATATTTTTAAACGACTATTTCCTGCAATGATTTTATTTTTAATTGTTCCGTCTGAATAATCTGTTCCTAAGAACCAAGAACAGAAGATAGCAACAATAAAACCGATTATAAGAAAATGCCATACCAGTCTGCTTTCTAAAGTATAATCTGTTCCATAAGCTATCATTTCACGGTGTGCTAATATAGGAATAATTATTCCAGAAAGTATCATAAGTCCAAGTAAACACCAGTACAATCTGCTTTTAAGTAAGCGTTGAAAATATGCGGAAAGTAAGTTATTCATTACGGTTTCCTCCAATCAAATTGATATAATAATTCTCTAGGCTTTCGTCCTGCTCTTGAATATTAAGAACATTGCATTCTTTTTTTGCCAGTTCTACAACAAGTGATGTTATATCTAATTTGGCAAATACATCTATTTCTTTATCTGATATGACAGAATAATCATATCCTTTTTCTGTAAGAACGTTACATAACACTTCCATATTTGAAACGGTCAGTTTTACACATTTCCTACATTTCGTATTTAATTCCAAAGCACTTATTTCTTGTATCATTTGCCCTTTATCTATAAATCCAAAATGTGTGGCAATGCGAGAAAGCTCATCAAGAATATGACTGGAAATTAAAACCGTAATATCATGTTCGTGATTAAGTTTTAAAATCAGTTCTCTAATTTCAATAATACCTTGTGGGTCAAGTCCATTTATCGGCTCATCTAAGATAAGGAAATCTGGAGAACCCGATAAAGCGATTGCAATTCCTAGTCGTTGACGCATACCTAAAGAAAAATTTCTAGCTTTCTTTTTACCCGTATTTTCAAGTCCGACTAATTTTAATAAATCTGGAATAGTGCTGTAAGAGGGAATACCTAATATTCGATACTGCTGTTTTAAATTATCTTCCGCACTCATATCTAAATAAATAGACGGTGTTTCAACAACAGCTCCTATTCGTTTTCTGGAACGAACAATCCCTTTAGAGTGATTATTTATTCCGTATAGCGAAAAATCCCCCTCTGTTGCTTTTTGTAATCCACAAATCAAACGAATTAAAGTTGTTTTTCCAACCCCATTTCTACCAATCAAACCGTAGATAGAACCTTTAGGAACATTCATTGAAAGTCCATTTAATGCGTTATAATTACCGTATGTTTTCTTTAAATCTTTCGTTTTCAATACATATTCCATTTTTTCAGCCTCCTTTATTTACAGTCAAAATACTAAATCAAAAGTGTTAAGAAATCTGTTAAGGAAATTGTTAAGAAAGTGTAAAGATTTATTCCTCAGCGATTTTAAATCCAATCCCCCATACTGCTTCAATATATTCTTTATCGGAAATGTCCCTTAATTTTTTTCTTAGATTACTTATATGCACTCTTAGTGAACTTTCCATACAATCAGGTGTTTCTTCGCTTATACGTTCAAGCAAAATATTTTTAGTAATAACTTGTTTGGGATTTTCCATTAGTATTTTCAATATCGCATATTCTGTTTTTGTCAATTTAACTTCTATATTTCTAATAGATACAGTACGGGTGTTTAAGTCCAATCGAATATCCCCATGTTCTAAAACGGAATTTATAGAATTAGTCTGACTGTGTCGAAGTTGAGCAACAATCCGTGCCAGTAACTCGTCTACATCAAATGGTTTTGTAACATAATCTACCGCACCATTCAATAACAAAGATATTTTGTTTTTAGTATCTATTTTTGCACTAATTACAATAACTGGTATATGTGAAATTTCCTCTATAATTTCTTCGCCACTTAACCCCGGCAACATTAAATCCAGCAAAATCAAATCTGGTTTTATACTAGGTATGAGAAGCAGGGCTTCTGTACCAGAATAAGCATGAGTTACTTTATAACCTGCACTTGTGAGAACTTCTTCCAACATTTGATTTATATGTATATCGTCATCAACAATCATAATATGTTTCATTTTTAAAGCACCTCTTTTCTTGTGTAAGTCATATTATAAATTCCTACCGTTCTAATATCAATGACTATTATTTTCTTGTACTAATTTATTTACGCAAATTTAGTCTATTTGAAGCCCTTACTCAATTTATTCATGCTGTCAGTAGCAACAATCCTTGTCGCTGATCCTCCAGCGTTAATATGGTATCTCGCACATACCTCGGCTTGTTTCAATGAAGCAACCGCCCATATCCAAATCTCGCCCGTAGGCTTCATAGTCAATGTAGTTCTGTAAGCTGGGTGGAATGTCGCCAAGTGCCTGCAATTCGTCTATGTAGTAGTAGGCAACGTCTGTCATGGTTTCACAGTCGGGATAATAATAAATATCGTCCTTGTGTTCCACGACTTCTTCCAGCGTCCCGTAGTGGCTGATAAATTCGTCCAGACACTCTACGATATAGTCGGGAAGTTCCTCTATCATTTCATACATTTCATTCAGTTCTTCAATGGAAACATACTCGCCAATCGCAATGGGGAAGTTGTCGGTATCATGGATAGCGTATTCCTCATACTGTTCATTCAAGCCGATTTTTTCTTTTACATCTTCCTCGTCAATGGGGAATGTGAACCAAGCACCGACTAAATAGCCCTCATTGTATTTGCCGAGATTTGCAATATAAACCGCCATATCATCAAGCATAAGCACCACCTCATTTCCTACTCTGGCAGTTCAAAGATACCGTGTTCTGTTACTAAAAATTTCCCGTGTTCCTGCAAGTGAGAAGCGTAGGCTTCAAAGTCAAAGTAATATGCTTGACAGTCCTCGGATAAATGCTTGAACGTCGGGTCGTTCATTAACTTTTGCCTTGCAACATCTATCATGCTTTTGCAGTCGTAATAAACCGTAATCACGTTCCTGCAAATATAAAGTGCTTCTAAATTTTCATACACGGTCAGAAGTGCTGTATATTCTTCCTGCATATCACTGGAAAGCTGGCGGTACATAAACTCTAATTCGTTGAGCTGATACACGCTTGTATGTTCGTGGACTTCATCAGCAAAGGGCAGTACCTTTTCGATAATGCGGTACTCCGTGCTTTCTGCACCGACACCTAATTTTTCTTCAAACTCGGCAACATCTATCGGCAGGTCGAACCAGTATGATGTTGTTTCTTCGCCAGTTGTTCCTCTCGTTTCCACCAGCACCCTTGTTTCCTGCATTGTTCCTCACGTCCTTTCTGTTGTTTCATCACATCTTTTAAAGTCTGGTACGGCATACCAAACACATACTTTGAAAAATCTTCTAACTGTTCTTCTTCATAATCAGCAGGGTTCAGCCGTTTCATTTCATGCCACACCTTACGCTTGTAAGAGGGCAGGTCAGAAATATAATCACAGCCGACTTTTGCCTGCATATCCTTAAAAATATCGTTCATGTAATCACTCCAATCTAATTTTAGGTACGAAAAAAGCAGTCAATCCTAAGACTAACTGCTTTGTGTGTAGGGATATGAAATTGTGTATCAGACGTATTGTCTGAAAAATATATTTAACTTTTGCCCCAGTAATGTAGGGTTATCAGTATTTACTTCATGTCCTGCGTTTTCAATAATAGCTATCTCTGCGTTTTCTATCTGTTGTTGCAATTCTAAAGAAGCTCTTTTATTTATCTTATCCTTATCGCCACAGACAACAAGTACCGAACATGATATTTTTTTCAGTTTATGTTTAAAAGTAAGTTCTGTCATAGATTTGCATAGATTGATAAAATCTGTTTTCTGGAAACCCATTTTTTCAAACGCTGAACAAGGCATAATATGAAATATCAGATTTTGTATTTTTAACAGATACTTTGGCATTTCATATTGTGTTCCTATTAAAACTAATGAGTTCACTTTTTCTGAGTGTTCGATTGCATACTGCATAGCAAGAATACCACCTAAAGAAAGTCCACAAATATTCAGCGGTTCTTCAAATTGTTCACAGTATGTTTCCAATACTCGATACAATGTATCATAACATGGTACTTTCCCAGAAAGCCAATCTGATAAATTCGGACATAAAACTTCAAAATCATCATTGAAAACTTTTATAGTATCACTCCAACTTTCAGAAGATTGTCCCAGTCCATGAAGCATTATACATTTCATTTAATCACTCCAATCTAATTTTGGGGTAAACACAAATCAGTCAATCCTAAGACTAACTCCTTTGTGTGTATGGATATGAAATTATAAACTAGAAGCTGTTTATTTTTTCTTTTTAGGTTTTGGCGTAGGCAGTTCATCATACATCACATCAAATAAACCTGTCAGAAAATCTCTATTATCAACTTCTTCCACCAATAACATTTCTTTGGCATTTTCGTATGGAATTTCATAGGTAACTGTCGGCATATAAGAAATTGCAGACTTTGTTGGTTTTACCAGTAACCTATCATCATATATACCTCCAACGATTTTCCCACGATAATAGATAATAAATTCTCCCATCATTGCACGATATGTTATTTCTTGTAATTCTGATAATTGTTCTAAAACAAATTGTAAATAATCTTTACTTGAAGCCATTACTAAATCTCCAATCTTGAATTTACTTATTTCGTTTAAAATACATTTCAAATAATAGTCCAAATCCAGAAATAACAGACAATATTATTCCTGCGGTGTACCAGTTTATTTCATTTGCTAGAAATCTGCTAAATTCCGAAGCACCTAAAATCATAACTATTCCAACAATAAATAAAACAATCCATATTTTTACTTTAATCATTACGGAAGCTCCCTTTCATTCTCTAAATTCCAATTTGCACTTTCTTCATATCCATATTATAACAGTTCCGTATATCCGCTACAATAAAATTTTATGCACCAATAATCTTATTGAACAGCTCTAACAGTACATCTTTCACACCGCCAGCGTTGAATACCAAACCGACAGCAATCAAGGCAACTACCAAGAAGCCGATAAGTTTGGAAAACTCACGCTTGAACCCTAAGTAGATACCGATAACCACAATCGCCATAAGCACTAAGCTCTGTGCGTTTGATAAAAACCATTGATACAAATTGTTTCCGAAATTCATTTAATTGTCCTCACTTTCTTTGTTTTCTTTGATTTCTTCCATATGTTTGTCAGCTTCTTTGCCGACATTTAAAATACACATCAAGACTACGCCGATACCCATTCCCAGAGATACCAGCAGGAAGTCTTTTACTAATTCCCACATTTTTTATCACTCCTAACTTTCCACTAAATCTTTTGCAGGGGTCGTCTGCTGTTTGATTATCATTTCATGTTTTTCTGTGAGCTTTGCCTGCTGTTCGATTGTTTCCATGTAGTCTGTGCCGTTTCCTTTATCAATCTTTTTCAGCATTTTCAAGGTCGGTGCTACCTGCCTTTGTACCCACCGCAATGTACGGTCTAAGGTGTAAGGTTCTGGCTTTGTCGTCAGCTTCAGGCTCTGTCTGTTATCGCCGATAAACCAAGCCCAGCGGTCATTGAGTTTCCAGTCATTTTTTCGCTTGTCTGGTTCTTCATCAACAAACCGCACATACTGGTTGATGATAGAAAAGGCGGTCTGCTCTGCGTCATAATAGGTCAGCAAATCCCGTACTGCATAATAGGCACGTTCATTGCGAAGCCGTATCTCAAAACGGTTGATAATGTCGGCTTCATCAAGCGGTGTCCCCAGCTTGACGTACTGCTCATAGTCCTTTTCATAGATACAGAAATACACATCTGATTTCAGCGAACCAAGATAAAGGGTACGTCCCATATGTTCTCTGTCGTCCTCTCGGTGCTTGATAAGTTCGCCCGACTGGTAAAACTTATAACTTCTGGACTTTCCGATATATTCCCGTTTCCTGCATTTTTCCGCAAGCTCTGGAATATCCAAAATGCCCGTATGGTCGTTGATAGCAAGGTCGATACGCTTCATCACGCCACCGTCTACGAGTGCGTCCATGAGAAAGTCATACCAGCTTCTTTGCTGTGCCAGCAGGTAACTTTCAAACTGCCTGCAACCACGCCCCTTTAACTCTAAAAGGACACCTTTTTCTTCGTCAGCCGACGTATAGATAAAGATGTCCCCTAAAGAATAATGCTCCGTATAACTGTAATGTCCGTAATCTTCATGGAGCATATAATTGATATTCAGTTTTAATATATCTTTGATGATATGCTGTATATCCAGCGTGGGAAAACGAATTTTCACATAATCAAACAACATGGTAAGCGGTGCTTCTGGATTGAACCTTGCCAGTTCTTTATACAGAGTTTCCAGAAGTTCTTTTGACGGCTTCATTTTTCCACTTTCTATCTTGTTGAGATATTCCCTTGTGATACCAGAAGCCACCGCCAGCCTGCCTTGTGAGATACCGTAAGCAATCCGTTTCTCCCGTAATTCTTTTATCCATTGTTCTTCATTCAGAACCATACCCCCAATCTGTCAAGTGTGAAGTTTTCTAAGGCGACTTCACAACTGATTTTCGCTAGGAAATCATACCAGAAGCCTTATGTTTCCTATGTTTTTCGTCTATTGTCTATTTGCAAACGTACCCCTCTGTTAGATACCGAGGGGTTTTACCTGCTGGCGTGGCTAACGCCACACCAGCAACGGCTAGTCCGTGCCGTCGCCTTTCGCTTCGCACGTCGCCGTCCCGTCCTGCCTTGCTTGTGCAAGAGAGCCGATAGTCTGCAAAAAATCATGTCCTTTCGGGACTAAAGGCGTGTAAAACTCACTGATAACGCTTGTCCCCACATCACAATAGCCACGCCCCTTGATACGCTTCTGAAAAAACTGCTTTTTTACATCTGAACCGAACAGCATACCGTAACCTAATTCGCTGATACGCCCCAATCCCACACGGAAATTAAAGTTATCTCTGATACCGTCCGAGAAATACTTTGCGTCTGGACGCTGGCAGGCGACGATAAGGAAATAACCTGCTTGTCGCCCTAACATAACGATTTTCTTTAACTGGCTAAGTAGGCTCACGCTTTCTTTTGTCCCCAGCATTTCAAAAAACGCCACATATTCATCAAAGATAAGAAAGCAGGGGGGAAGTCCCAGATAGGCGTAGTTTTCGCCCGTCTTATAGTTCGGGTGTCGCTTCATTTCCTCACTTCGCTGTACCATACCCTCATAAAAGGCATTGACGCAATCTATCATTTCTTCTTTGGTGTGATATACATTTCCCATAACTGTCCCTAAGTCCGCAAGGTCAGCGTTCTTCGGGTCTAAGATGTAAAGAACAGCGTTGGTATGCAGTAAGGCTTCAATGAGTGTCAGCAGAAAATAAGTTTTACCGCCACCAGTCCCACCAGCAATCAGAGCATGAGGAAGTGCGTCATATTCCCAGACAAGATTTTTCATCAGTCTAAGACAGCCGTTTTCTGCTCGTACTTCATCAATGGTAATACGGTTCGCTATCATATCATAAAGCAGGGTATATTCGATATAGCCGTCATGCAGGGTCTTGTCGGTCAGCTCGCAATATAAGCCACTTTCCAATTTATCCTCTAACCGTAAAAGCTGGTCTTGATATTTCCCCAGCGTGATTTCACAGCGGATATGAAGCAGTCCTTTTTCCATTTGATAATAAATCTTTGGAAACCAGACGATTTTTTCTCTTGATCTGCTTTGCAGGTCAGTAAAAAAACCGCTGTCTTGCACGGTATCAGCTTCATACCACTTATTTTCCAGTATCATTCTTGCCAGCTTTTGACGGTGCAGGAGCTTCTTGAAATTGTCGTAACAGAAGCGGTAATACAGAAAAGCGACCAATGCACAAACACCAGTCGCTATCAGTATGGTTATGAAGTTGTAAGGGGAGAGCGTCAAGCCGTTCTCTAACAAACTGAAATGTTCCCAATCGGTACACATGAGCTGTTTGATATTCAGTAGCAAAAGAACCGTCACAAATACAAACAGAAGCGTCCCTATGGAAAAGTGGTAGACAAGGTGCTTGTCGCTGGCTCTGATACGGTGTCCTTTATTCCAAATCTTTTGCATAAATCAATCACTCCTTTCTGGGTATGAAAAAAGCAGTCAATCCTAAGACTAACTGCCTTTTCATTACCATTCATTAAAAATCTTCTGAGTCCAACACTTTATATCCAGCCTCAATTAACGCTTGTGCAAACAGACCTTGACCTTTTATCAATTTTCCCGTAAAACTACCATCATAAATATTCTTGACTGCACAAGTTGGGCTTCTTGATTGCAGAATAACTAAATCTATTTCCATACTTCTTATTTCATTTAGAGCCAACTGTACCGCATGACGATATTCCTCATCAACAATATTTCCATTTATATCCATGACAATACCATTTACTATTTCCGCACTAGGACGTGGTGTAGGCATATTCGCTAATAATTCTGGACAAATTTCGATAACCTCTTTGTCTTTTAGAAACTCTACAACTTTCGGATTGAGATTATTCCCACCGTTATATTTGCAGTTTTTTCCCATGATACATGAACTAACTAATACTTTCATAGATAAGCACCTCACAATTTATCCTAATTATATCATTCAACGAATTACCTCACAATAAAAATCTAATCTCTAATTTTGTTTTTTCGGCTGTCCCTGCGTGTTATTATTCTGTGGATTGCCTGCGTTCTGGTTGCCTTTATTCTTCAACACAATATCCTCTGCCCTTACATACCAGTCCACATCTGCACCACCAAACGTCTTTCTTGATACCGTATCTGCTACGGGATTGACAAGCTCCACGACTGCATTGTACGGAAATTCTCTTAACGGTACTTCTGGCGGTACAGACACGGGGATAATTCCACCATGCAGACTGCACTTCAAATCATAGATACGCTTTTTAAGCTGGGTACTCGGTGTTCCGTCCTCGTTCTGCAAGAACACATCACGCACCGCTGTAAATTTTAATTCTCCAAATGTTTTCTCTTTGTCAATAACAAACCCGTTTGATAATCTCATAAATTCTTCACTCCTTTACTTTTCTTCAACTGCTACAATATCATCAGCAACTAACACATAATCGGTATGTCCCATATCCCCGATTGCATAACCTCTGCCGTATAACTTCGGATTGACAAGTTTTACTTTCTGTTCATACTTGAAATGCTTTTCGCCAGCCTGCACGGGAATTTCCACGACAACATTTTCGCCTTTCTGTACGTCAGAATAAAGGTTATAGCTTCGTCTGGCTAAGACCCTGCGGTTATTTTTATCTCTTTCAAAGACTGGCTCGCTTTCGCCTGCAAATTCAAGTGTTCCAAAAGACTGTGCCATATCTGGCACGACATATTTCATTTCCATATTGTTTTACCTCGTTTCTTTTTATTTTTGATAAGTTTTTTGATTGTGATTTCTTATTCTGGCGGTTTGGGAAGTACCAGCAATCCCCCAGATAGTAAAGGGTAAAATCAATGCTTACGCACCCTTGACTATCCGTGTTCTTGCAGGTTGTAGGCAGACAAGCCAGAATAAGCGGAAGTCTGCCGTTTGACAGCTTCGGCGGAGAGCGTGATTTTTCTTTCATCATACCGTTACCGCCTTACGATTTCTTCATTTTACGGCGTTTGTAAAGATATGTTCCAGCCAGTCCACCAGCAGACGCAAGCAACATCACGACAAATGCCATTACATTTGTACTGTCGCCCGTTTTGGGACTGTCGCTAGGTCTGTTAGGCTTTTCTGGTGTCGGTGGTGTTTCGGGTTTCTCTGGTTCTTCTGGCTTTTCCTTAAAGGTAATCGTCTGTCCCTTATCCTCAATATCCTTATGCTCGGTAACTTTCTTCGGTTCGTCTGGATTGCTTAAATCGTACAATTCTTCAAAAGTTACAAGCTGTTTGCCGTCAAGAGAAGTAGCGTCAAACGTAAAAGCAACTTCCACTTTCATAGTGGTGTGGTATAAAAAAAGTTGACAGCTTATTCTCAAGGATTTCATAATAAAACCAAGAGAATAAGGAGGTATTCAA
>NZ_SPGT01000019.1:0-63397 GCF_005845155.1 Clostridium sp. BSD2780061688st1 H5
TATGAAAGAGCCTTTTGATAAAAGAAAGGGTGCCCCTTTCCTATAAATTTAAAAATTCATAGTTTTGGGACACCCTCACCTTTGTCTACAGTCTGAAAAGATCGGTTCAAAATTGAACCGATCTTTTTTACTGCATTTTTACCGCTTACGATTTTACCACTCAAACTTCTTCTCGAAATATTTGTCCAGATCCTCGATCTTGATCCTCTCCTGCTCCATGGTATCTCTGTCGCGGACAGTCACTGCCCCGTCCTCCTCGGACTCAAAGTCATAGGTCACGCAGTAGGGAGTTCCGATCTCATCCTGACGGCGGTAGCGCTTTCCGATATTTCCTCTCTCGTCGAACTCACAGTTGTATTTTTTGCAGAGCTGTGTGTAGACCTTGGCAGCGCCCTCACTCAGCTTCTTGGAGAGAGGCAGAACGCCGATCTTCACAGGCGCGATGGCCGGATGGAAATGAAGGACTGTACGCATATCGCCGCCCTCCAGCTCCTCCTCGTCATAGGCGCTGCACAGGAAGGCCAGAACCATGCGGTCCGCTCCCAGTGAGGGCTCAATGACGTAGGGGATGTATTTTTCCTTCTTCTCATCGTCGAAGTAGGTCAGATCCTGCTTGGACACCTCCTGGTGCTGGCTCAGATCGTAGTCTGTTCTGTCCGCGATGCCCCAGAGCTCGCCCCAACCGAAGGGGAAGAGGAATTCCACGTCTGTGGTAGCCCGGCTGTAGAAGCACAGCTCCTCGGGAGAGTGGTCTCTCGCCCGCATCTCTTCTTCCTTAATTCCCAGGGTCTTCAGCCAGTCAAGGCAGTACTTCTTCCAGTACGCATGCCACTCAAGGTCTGTTCCCGGCTCACAGAAGAACTCCAGCTCCATCTGCTCAAATTCTCTTGTTCGGAAAATAAAGTTTCCAGGTGTGATCTCGTTCCTGAAAGACTTTCCAATCTGGCAGATACCAAAGGGGATCTTCTTTCTGGATGTGCGCTGCACATTTTTAAAGTTCACAAAAATGCCCTGAGCTGTCTCCGGCCGCAGGTACACGGTATTCTTTGCGTCCTCTGTCACCCCCTGGAAGGTCTTGAACATGAGATTGAACTCCCGGATCTCCGTGAAATTATGTTTGCCGCAGGATGGGCAGGGAATGTTATGTTCCTCGATAAAGGCCTCCATCTGCTCATGGCTCCAGCCATCAATGGAGGGGCCAATATCAATACCGTTCTCCTGAGCGTAGTCCTCGATCATCTTGTCCGCGCGAAATCTCTCGTGGCACTCCTTACAGTCCATCAGAGGATCGCTGAAGCCGCCCAGATGTCCGGACGCCACCCATGTCTGGGGATTCATCAGGATCGCGCAGTCCACGCCTACATTGTAGGGATTTTCCTGGACAAATTTCTGCCACCAGGCCTTCTTTACATTGTTTTTCAGCTCCACACCAAGATTTCCATAGTCCCATGTATTTGCAAGACCACCGTAAATCTCAGACCCCGGATAGACAAAACCTCTAGATTTTGCAAGGCCTACGATTTTGTCCATTGTCTTCTCAACCATTTTTCTTTCTCTCCTTCATATAGTTCTGGATAATGTCAATATTATAACGTTAAGTACCGCAGTTTTCAAGCCCCGATCATCTGCTCCAGTATATCCAGTGATTTAAAATGCCGATCCACATAGATTTCCATATATCTTTTCATGATCGCCCCCAGCTCCCCCAGCACCTTCTCCGACACCGCAAAGGTATACAGCTTCTCAATGCTGGATGTCTCGATATACTGCATGGCGTAGAGGGTGGAGGGATCCATGGGCAGGCAGTCCACACTGTGGGGCCGGCACCCGTCACAGACAAGTCCCCCCTTAAGAGGACTGAAAAAGCTCCCCTCCGTACTTTTCCGGCAGATCACGCAGTGAAATACGTCCGGCCCCTCGCCGTTTATGGTAATGGCCTTCAGCTCATATATGTACCGGATCAGCCTGTCCGGAATGGACTTTTTTGCCAGAGCCCGCAGAGTCTGATAGAGAAGCTTTAAAAGCTCCGTCTCATCATTTGCCTCCCGGGCATAGTAGTTGGCTATATCCATGAAATAGAACCCGTAGCAGGCGCCCTCCACATCCATCCGCAGCTCGACGAAATAGTTGGAAATAGAGGCGGACACCATGGTGTAGGAGGTCCGCCCCTCATACAGGGAGAAGCTTCCAAAGGAGAAGGGTTCTGTCGCGCCTGACAGGGGATTGTTGGGTCTGCGCGCCCCCCTGGCAAACGCGGCGATCTTCCCCCGCTCCTTTGTCAGCAGCACCACTCTCTTGTCATATTCACCGATAGGAGTGGTCAAAAGGACCATTCCCGTCAACGTAATCTGTTCCAATCTTTTTCTCTCCCATCCCGGCTGCCGGGTCGTCATATTTCTGCATGATCTCCATGCACATCTCCATCCCTTTGTACTCGAGATAGTCCCTGACAGCTCCCGAGCGCATAAACCTGTCCCAGTATTCTTCCATTGCGTCACCTCATCTTCCTGCTGATGAGTTTAGCATCTCCTGTGAACGGTTCCTTTTATTCATCCTCCCGGTATCCAAAATTTTTCATCAGGTATTCGCTGTCTCTCCAGTCCTTCTTCACCTTCACCCAGAGCTTCAGATTTACCTGGCATCCCAGCATTTTTTCGATTTCATACCGGGCCGTGCTGCCGATCTTTTTCAACATATTTCCTTGTTTTCCAATGATTATCCCCTTGTGGCTGTCCCGCTCACAGATAATGGTGGCGTCAATGTGCATGACCTTCCTGTTTTTCTTCATGCTCTCAATGGTCACGGCAATGCCGTGGGGGATTTCCTCATTGAGGCAGTGCAGGGCCTTCTCCCGGATCAGCTCTGCCACAATCTGGCGTTCCGGCTGGTCCGTGATGGTGTCCTCATCGTAAAACTGAGGGCCATAGGGAAGGTATTTCATGATCACCCTCAGAAGCTCGTCTGTGTTCTCTCCGCTCCTGGCCGACACGGGCACGATCTCGGCGAATTCGTAGAGATCCTTGTAGGCGGCGATGGCCGGAAGCACTTCCTCCCGTTTCACCATGTCCACCTTGTTGATCACAAGGATCACCGGCGTATGTACCTTTTGGAGCTGGTCAGCGATGTGCTTCTCACCTGCCCCGATAAATGTGGTGGGCTCCACCAGCCAGAGCACCACGTCCACCTCGTTGAGAGTCCGCTCGGCAATATTGACCATATACTCACCCAGCTTATTCTTGGCCTTATGGATGCCCGGCGTGTCCACGAAGACGATCTGTCCCTCCTCCGTGGTCAGCACGGTCTGTATCCTGTTCCTTGTGGTCTGGGGCTTGTTGGATGTTATGGCGATCTTCTGGCCGATCAAATAGTTCATAAGCGTTGACTTTCCAACGTTTGGCCGGCCTATGAGAGTCGCAAATCCTGATTTAAAATTGTCTGTCATATTAACTCCTTTATTAAAAGCTTGTCACGCTGTCGAACATATCCCTGTTCTCCTCGATCTTCTCCTCGCTTCCGATGACGCAGATCTGGTCTGCCGCCAGCATGGCTTCCACCACACCGGCCAGGGCACGGATATCCTCCTGGGTGGCGTCCAGCACCTGAGCCCGCTCCTGGCGGATCATGTCCGCGCTGACATGGTTCATGTAGAGGTTCATGGACCGGTCGCCTCTGGAAGCCGGGGTCATGGGCTGATCCAGGTTACTGATGGTTCCGATAATGTACTTGTTCATATCCCGGTCGCTAACCGTAAAGCTCTTCAGATAGTCCACAACGCCCTCGTACACGTCCATGGTTCGCTTCAGGTGGGGATCCCGATAGGAGACGAGATACCCCTCCCCGATCCGGTTGAAGTTGCTCATGCAGCCGTAAGCGCCGCCCTTGACGCGGATATTCTGCCACAGATAGTCATAGCTTAAGATCACCTTCAGGATCTGCAGGGCTCCTGTGTAGGACGCGCCGTGGTCAATGAAGTTGCCTGTGCGGGCCACATACTGGACCTTGGAGGCTGTCTTGAAGCCCTCGTTCTTCTTCTGGCAGTGGATCACACAGGGCGTCTCCGGCGCCTCGCCTGCAAAGAGGCCCTCCTTCATCTCCTTTACCAACTCCTCCAGGCCGTCCAGCCCCTCCCGGGAGGCTGTGTAGCTGACCATCATATTGTCTCCCCGGAAGATCTGCCGGCCGAGCGCCTCAAGGGCCCGGGTCAGGTCCTCCTTTCTCTCCTCAAAGTGGTCTGTCAGGTCTGCCACGAACTGATAGAACTCAATGCCACCTGTCATGTCCTTGAATTTCGCCGAAAGCGAAGCGTAGGACAGAGCCCGCAGGGCAGCCGTTGTGTGACCTGATGACTGGAAACGCATGAGCAGGCGGGATTTCAGCATATCAAGGATCTCCCTGATCCGCTTTGTATCTCCCAGCTTTGACCTGGTGAGGATCTCCTTCATCATCCGGAAGGCAAAGGGAAGCTGGCCGTACATGGCTCTGGCCTTGATCTCAAAGGTAGCACGGAAGGCCTTCTCCTCCACCCTCGTCACGTCGTTGTAGAGCTCCAGTGAGGTGCCGATACCGCCGGTGTGACTGTTGATCTCATTGAACAGCTCCCCGTACTCATAGTTCTCTGTGTCGATAATGCCCAGCACGGACTGAAGGATGCCCACATAGCCCAGCATCTCCTCCGGCACGTCCGACAGGTCAAACATCAGGTCCACGTAGCCAATGCCGTTGGTCCATGTCTCGTGGAACACAGCTGGCACATCCGCCAGCGTCATCTCCTCATTGATGATGGGCGCAATATCCCGGGAAATATCTGTCCGCTTCAGCACCGGGATCTTCGCAATGTCCGACTGCCTGTCAGGCTGGGACTGGTAATCCTCCAGTTCCTTTGTCCGCTCCACCATGCGCTCCTTCTCGGCGTCGCTTAAGCTCTCCTTGTAGGCTTCAAGCTTCTCCTCCAGCTCACGGTCCATCCTGGCGGTGCGGCCCCGCTCCGGCTTCACCACAACGATGGCTCCGTGGGTGTTGTCCAGCAGGTATTTCCGGATCAGCTCTTCATAGTAGCCTGTCCCCACCTGCTTTTTCAGGAACTCAAAGGTAGCAAGGGCGTCAATGTGCATAAAGGGCTCATTCTCATCGTAGAGCCAGCTGTCCATCATCTGCAGCCCGTACATAAGTCCCTTTGGATAGCTGCCAAAATCCGCCTCCCTGTAGCGGAATTCATGGTAGTTGATGCCCGCCTCCAGGGCCTTCCTGTCCAGTCCCCTGTCCGCTATGCCGGTCAGCACGTCCTCGATAATGCGGACAAATTCTTCCTTCTGCTCCACGTTGGCATTTTTGGCGATCACAGAGAAGATAGGCTGGTAAATACCGTTGTCGTAGGAGCCCATAATGTCCTTTCCTATCCCGGCATCTGTCAGCGCCTTCTTAAGGGGCGCTCCCGGCGCGGACAAAAGGGCGTAGTCCAGGATCTGGAAGGCCAGATACAGCTCCCGGTCCAGGCTGGTGCCAATAACTTTATTGTAGGAGAGATAAGTGTTGTCCTCCTCCGGCTCATCGCTTGCTATGGAGTAGGGAATCTCCTTTTCAGCCATACTTGTAAAGGGCTTCTGCAGACGGATGGCAGAGTCCACCGGCTCATTTTCATACCGGCACAGGTACTCCTCATCCAGCCAGTTCAGCTTCTCCTCCATGTCCATATCCCCGTAGAGGTAAATGTAGCTGTTGGACGGATGGTAGTATCTCCGGTGAAAATCAAGAAACTGCTCATAGGTCAGCTCCGGGATCACGTCCGGGTCCCCGCCGGACTCATTTGCGTAGGAGGTGTCCGGGAACAGAGTGTTCAGCACCACTCTGTCCAGCACGCCCTCGGGGGAGGAAAAGGCCCCCTTCATCTCATTGTACACGACCCCGTTGTAGGTCAGCTTTCCGTCCTTCTCCTCCAGGTGGTAGCTCCAGCCCTCCTGGCGGAAGATCTCATCGTGCTCGTAAATGTTGGGGTACAGCACGGCATCCATGTACACATGCATTAGGTTCTGGAAATCCCTGTCATTGCAGCTGGCCACCGGATAGACCGTCTTGTCCGGGTAGGTCATGGCATTTAAAAAGGTATTCAGGGAGCCCTTCACCAGTTCCACAAAGGGATCCTTGGCCGGGAAATGCTTTGACCCGCAAAGAACCGAGTGCTCCATAATATGAGGCACTCCGGTGCTGTCTGAGGGGGGCGTTCTAAAGGCGATGCTGAACACCTTGTTGTCGTCGTCATTTTCAATGAGGACCACTCTGGCGCCGCTCTTTTTGTGTCTCAAAAGGTAACCTGTGGATTTGATCCCGTCCAGCTCCTCCCGGCGGATCAGCTCATAGGCTTTGCAGTTGTTTATCTCCATACTATCTATCCCCGTTTCTTTCTTAATCTCTTTTTATCTGAACATATATTATAGCAGTTTTCCCGCAAATAAGAAAGCTAATCATCTCTTTTTACCAGTCTGACAGGATGAAAAAAATCCTGGTATGTGTTATAGTCAATACATACTGCCAAAAAAATGATCGGAGGATACAAAAAATGACCACATTCAGACATTCCACCCCGGAGGATATAGAAGAAATCATGGAGATCATCGAGCGGGCCCGTGCCTTTCTCAGGTCTCAGGGGCTGGACCAGTGGCAGAAGGGCTACCCGGACCAGCAGATCTTCCTCTCCGACACAGCCACAAGCCTTGGCTATGTGCTGGAGGAGGAAGGGCGTATCGCGGCTGTGTGCGCCCTCACCTTCACGGAAGATCCATCCTACGGAAATATTTACGGCGGGCAGTGGCTGACCGAAAATGAAGGCGGCGCAGTCCCCGCCTACGCCGCCATCCACCGCATGGCTGTAAACGCCGCCCTGCGGGGAGAAGGGTACGCGGGCAGGCTCTTTGAAGAGGCCGCCGCCCTGGCCCGGGAGAGGGGTATGGAGAGCATCCGCATCGACACACACGCAGGCAACCTGCCCATGCAGCGGGCCCTGGAGAAATCCGGCTTCTCCCGCTGCGGTACCATCTATCTGAAAGGCGGGGCCGAGGACGGGGATGCGAGGATCGCCTTTGAAAAAATCCTGTAAAATCCTTTACCCATAGCCCCGGAAACATATCCCCGGAACCGCAAAGGGAACCCGGAAGAGCTGCTCGCAGCCCCGCCGGGTTCCCTTTTCCTTTCACACTGCCAGTCGCTATTTTACTGCCAGGATTTTAAAGTCGTCTGCCTCTTTGCCGATCTGGCAGAGCAGACGGCGCATATTGCTCTCCTTCAGATTGCCGTCCAGCGTCATGGTGATCTTCTGGACGCCATCCTCTGTCGCCAGATTCATGCTGTCTATGGTGATCTTGTTCAGCTTTGTCATATTGACAAAGAGATTGAGATCGCTTGTGGCAGAGGGACAGGTAAAGGAGATCTCTACCTGTGTGTGGTCCGCATTCTCGTCCACGCCTGCCGCCTGCGCCGCGCCGTCCACTACCGTGTCCTGCATGGCTGTCAGCTTGCCGTACTGATACCTTCTGCTGACGCTCATGAGATGGCGCAGAAATGTGACATACTCATCATAGACCTCCTGGTCCACGTCTCCGGCTCTCTTCTCGATAATGGAACGCTCTCTCTCCAGGACGAACACATCGCCCCCTGTCTCGGCCTTCACCTCGGCCACCTTTTTGGCACATTCCATTCTCTTTAAAAATAAAGGTTTCATCTGTGTGTCCACAGCGTCAATATCCGCGCGTGCTTCCTCAAGTGTCATAATCCGTCTCCTTCCCTGTCTCTTTTACAAAATTTCCTAATGCCTTACAGCCGTGCTACAGCAGCGCTCCCTGCTTCCTGAGCTCCTCCCGGACAGTGTCTGCTTCCGCCTGTCCCCGGAGCGCCTGGCAAGCCGCCGCGACGCCTGCCGCATGTCCTGTGGCAAAGCAGGTTCCCATAACCCGGACCGCCGCGTGGGCCGTCTGCTCAGAGGACACCATCCTGCCGGCGCCGTAGAGATTGTCCATGCTCTCGCACTGGAGCGCCCCCAAGGGCACGTCAAACCAGCTGCCCTCGGACACCTCGATGTAGGTTCCCATCTTGTTGGCGTCCATGTGGATCTCCGGCTTCCATCCGGCTCTCGCCACACCGTCGGGCCGTTTTCTCCTTCCCAGCACATCCTGTGCGGTGATGATCTCTTTGCCCTTCATCCGCCTCGTCTCACGGAAGCCGATGGCCGGGCCGATGACTGTCAGCTCACAGTTCTCCATGCCGTGGAGATATTTCTTAAAAGCCTCCACATAGTAGAGCACCTGTCTCCTCGTATCCAGCTCCATTCTGGTCAGCTCCTGGCAGTCCAGGCCCGCGGGGATGGTGCTGGGAAGAAGGACTGCCACCTGATCCGAGCCCTCTCTTTTCAGGATAAAGCCCTTCTCCTTTGTCAGGTGGGGAATTCCCTCCTCCTTTGCCCGAATGACCGCCTTCTCAACAGCCTGGGGCGTCAGGTCACAGGAAGTGTCCACGCCGCTCAGCCGGAAGGGAAGAGTGGCCGCCTGCACGTTTCCGTTCTCATCTCCCCAGAGAGTAGGCGCGCCCGCCAGATGAACTACATTGGCATCTCCGGTCGTGTCCACAAAGGCCTTTGCCTCCACCAGAAAGCAGCCCTCATCGTCCACGCACTCAAGGGCTGTCACTGCCCGCCCCTCTGTGCGGACGCCAGTAATCCTCGTGTGGAAAAAACAGGTGACACCTGCCTTCTCCAATACATTGTCCATGGCGCATTTCAGATACTCGGGATGAAAGTTAATATTTTTATTCCCAGTGGCAGACACCACGTAATTCCAGGAGGACTCGCTGAGGGCCTTCATCTCCTTCAGGATCAGCTCCCCCGCCCCCTCCACGACCCGCACAGGGTTTCCCCCGCAGGTGAAAAATCCGCAGAAGGCGGCCACGCCGGAGTGGGTGGCCTCCCCTCCCAGGTAAGGATTTCTCTCGATGAGCAGTGTCTTCGCCCCTGTCATGGCCGCACCGGCGGCAGCGGCCACACCGGCCGTGCCCCCGCCTACCACAACAACATCATACTGATATTTTCTTTCCACGTGTAATTTCTCCTCTCACACAATAGACCAATAAACTGTCATCCGTATCTATGAGATGAACAGAGATCCAAGCGGGTAAGCGATAAAGCTGAGCACCAAGATACCCGCGATAGCAAACAGCGCACCCCATACAAACATGGACTTGGTATCCGTCCATCCGGAACCAATGGCAACCGTGTTGACCGTACTCTGTCCTGCCGGTGTCATGTTGCAGATAGCAGCCGCAAATCCAACCATGCAGACTACAGCTCCCACATTGACAGACCCTGCTGGCAGAGCTGTCAGAACGGACAGGGCAACCGCACTTACTACTGTCGTGGTAACAATGTTGGATGAGAAGTTTGTCTCAATAACAGCCCATGTCATGAAGAACAGGATCAGGCCGATCACCGGGAGATTGGCTGTCAGCGGCTCCAGCGCGCCTGTCAGCCAGGCGCTGATGCCCACATCCTCGTTTGTCAGGCAGGTGCCAAGCTGTGTGGCCGCGGCTGTCATCAGCACGCTGCCCCAGAGCACGCCCTTGCTGACTGTCTCCTTGAAGTTCATGATGCTCTCGCCATCTGCCCGTACAACGAACAGGATGATACATCCGAGAAGCGGAGGCATAGCTGTGGACCAGCTGTTGACTGTGGCATAGAAGTCAGGCAGCACGTTCTGCACAAGGCTGGGAGCTACCCAGAGGAATACAGTGAGGGCCATAACGCCCAGGATCACCTTCTCCTTGAAGTCCGCTGCCGGAACTGTGCCGCGAAGGCTCATGGCCCTCTCAGGCTGGATGTCCTTTATATCGTCCGGACGGTAGATAAATTTGAAGATCAGGATCAGGATCACGATCAGGATGATACCCGTGGGGATACCCATAGCCATGTACTGGAACTGGTTTACGTCATTTCCTGTAGCTGCTGTGTAGTATCCGATAGCCATTGTGGGCCACACATGTCCGATGGCTGTCATACCGGAGGAAAGGCTGATACAGAAGGCGGAACCCATCATGATCATATTTCCTGCCTTGCCGCCCTTCTTCAGGCCGAGAACCTGGTAGATATCCTCCAGGAAGGGCATGAAGGCCACGAACAGTACGGACGGGGAAATGAAAAGTCCCATGAATGTCACGGCCGCAAGCAGGAAGCACACAAAATACCAGGGGCCTTTCCTTGCGATCCTGTTTGTGATAAAATAGATGGTACAGCGCCGCACAAAGTTTGTCTTTGACAGCGGGTATACCAGCATGAAGGTAAACAGCAGGAAGGCCACGGTGGTATTTCCGAAGGCTCCCGCAAAGGTGCTTGAAAATCCGAATAACGGAAGTAGACCAAGGGCCAGCAGAGTGATCATACTCGGCCAGTCAATGGAAATCGTGATCCACATGATCAGTGAACCGAAGAATACGCCCAGCACAGCCCACGCGTCCTTGGAAAGTCCGCCCATCGCCGGCATGAACCGGGAGCCGATGATAACTACGAGGGCAAGTACCAGAAATGCTGTGTCTTTTACACTTTTCTTGTTTTGCATTTTCTTTCTCCTCTCATTCCTTTTGCTTTATTACTTTGATGTGTTAAATCGCTCTATCATTATATACAATTTAATGCTATTTGTAAAGAAATAATATGTTATAATGTCTATAGGTTTTTCTTATATCATCTATCATTTATAGCAGGAGGTCATCCATATGCAGATCCAACAGATGCGCTACGTTCTGGCCGCAGCGGAGAAAAAGAGTTTCTCAGCCGCAGCCAAGGCCCTTTTCCTTTCCCAGCCCTCTCTTTCCCAGCAGATCCTCCACCTGGAAAAGGAGCTTGGCGTTCCCCTCTTTGTACGCCACTCCAAGTCCGTCACCCTGACCGAGGCCGGTGAGCAGTTCGTCTCCTCAGCCCGCAGAATTCTCAATGAAGTGGACCAGCTCTCGGAAAACATGAAAAAGTACAGCGTTCTGGAGGCGGGAACGCTCCGCGTAGGTATGCTCTGGATCGCAGGGTATCTGCGGCTGCCAAGGGTCATCACGGACTATCACCGCCTCTTCCCGGGGATCCGGTACCAGCTCCACGTGGAGGGAAGCAACACCCTGCTTGCCATGCTGGACTCCCGGCAGATCAACGCCGCCTTTGTCATCGGATCAGACACCCTCTCCGCCCGGGAGGAGTACGACTGCCACAAGCTCATGGACGACTATTACGTGGCCGTCATGTCCAGAGAGCATCCTCTTGCCGGAAGACCGCTGCTGTCCATCAGCGATCTGGACGGCAAAGACATCCTGATGCCGGCAAAGGAGTCCTCCTTCCGCAGGGACATTGAGCAGGTGTTTTCCGACCACCACATCGCACCTAACGTCATCTGCGAGACAAGCCAGTCCGATATTGTCATGCAGCTGGCCTCCCAGAACCTGGCAGTGGGCTTTTCCTCCCGCTCCATCGCGGAGAAGTTGCTGATGCCGGAGTGCTGTATCGTGCCGCTGGAGGTAAGGCTGTCCCGCCCGATCTACTATGTGACCCTGCGGGAGCTGATGGACGTTCCCGCCGTCAGGTCCTTCACGGAATTTGTCCGCACATACCATTTTTAAAGCGGCAGAGCCTCGCAAAAAGAGACAGGCGTGTCCGGCACGGACACGCCTGTCTCTTTCTATTTTTCTCTACTCTTCTTTTCCATATATGTTCCTGAGCACCAGCAGCACCCCAAGGGTGATCACAATACCCACAGGCAGCGCGATCCACGCCGTCTGGACAAATCCCGCCACAATATATACCACAAAGGATATGGCCGCCACAGTGATGGCGTAGGGAAGCTGAGTCGTCACGTGGTTCACGTGGTTGCACTGAGCTCCCGCCGAGGACATGATGGTTGTGTCCGAGATGGGCGAGCAGTGGTCGCCGCACACAGCCCCTGCCATGCAGGCGGAGATGGAGATGATCATCATCGTCTCATTCTGTCCCTGGAATACCGCCACCACAATGGGGATCAGGATACCGAAGGTTCCCCAGGAGGTCCCTGTGGCAAAGGCCAGACAGCATCCCACCAGGAAGACAATGGCAGGCAGGAAGTTCATCAGGCTGCTGGCGCTGGACTGTACCAGATCAGCCACAAACACATCCGCCCCCAGGCTGTCCGTCATGGCCTTCAGTGTCCAGGCAAAGGTGAGGATCAGGATAGCCGGCACCATGGCCTTAAAGCCGTCCGGAATACAGCTCATGCACTCACTGAATTTGGTGACACGGCGGATAAGATAGAAAACAATGGTGATCACGTAGGCGCAGAAGCTGCCCAGCACCAGTCCCACAGAGGCATCGCTCTGGGAGAAGGAGGTGACAAAATCTGTCCCCGAGAAAAATCCTCCCGTGTAGATCATGCCGATGATACAGCAGATGATCAGCACAATAATGGGAAACACAAGGTCAATCACCTTCCCTTTTCCTGTCACAACCTCTTTTTCCGCATCCGCGTAGGGGCGGTCCGGCGTCGTGTAGATATCGCCCTTGATAGCGTTCAGCTCATGGGTGCGCATGGGGCCGTAATCCACCTTCAGCACCGCGATGCCAATCATCATGACGATGGTCAGCAGGGCGTAGAAATTGTAGGGGATGGCCCGGATAAAAACGGAGAACCCGTCCTCTCCGGGAACAAAACCGGTCACAGCCGCGGCCCAGGAGGAGATGGGGGCGATGATGCACACGGGGGCTGCCGTGGCGTCGATCAGGTAGGACAGCTTGGCCCTGGAGATGTTGTGCTTGTCTGTCACAGGACGCATAACGCTCCCCACTGTCAGGCAGTTAAAATAGTCGTCGATAAAGATCAGCACGCCCAGAAGGATGGTGGCAAGCTGGGCCCCTGTCCTCGTCTTGATGTGTTCCTTCGCCCACTCGCCGAAGGCGGCAGAGCCTCCCACCTTGTTCATCATGCAGACCATGATGCCAAGGATGACAAGGAACACGATAATCCCCACATTGTAGCTGTCGGAGAGCACAGAGATGATGCCTCCCTGGAAAACGTGAGTGATGGTTCCCTCAAAGGTAAATCCCGAGTAAAAAATGCCGCCGATCAGAATTCCGATAAACAGGGAGCTGTACACCTCCTTGGTGATCAGGGCCAGCACGATGGCCACAAGGGGCGGCAGGAGCGACCAGGGTGTGGCAAACATCCGGGGGACGTACTCTGTCTCCTCCCCAGCCGCAAAGCACAGGAGCGGACTGCAGGCCACAAAGAGCATGACAGCAGAGAGCGTCCACAAAACTTTTCTCTTTACATTCCTCATAAGTACCTTCCTCTCTTATACAAAGATAAATAGTAAAAGCCATGAACAAGCGCCGGGCGCACTCATTCATGGCATGTCATTCTCAAACGGTATACACTGCCTCTCCCTCCGGCCGGCAGTGTCATCCCCTCCTCATTCAACACTATGATAGCGCTCCACAGTTGTGACAGTCCACAGGATATTCTCACTGTGTCCCAGGGTACAGCTCCGGGTTCGTCTGTTCCCTTCGGCGGTCTTCCCTTTCCTCTGCGCGGCAGTCCTCCCGGGGACTGTGGCCGCGCGGTACTGATGAACACCGCGCCTCTATCCAGTCTTACTTATTCATATATACATTTCTATCATCTTTGGGTACGAAAGTCAACCGTTATTTATATATCAATATCCTCTGTCCGACGGTACCTCTCATAATAACAGGAGATCCCGCAGGCACATATGCACCTGCGGGATCTCTCTTATATCTTCCGGACTTCCTCTGTCCTGAAAATCTTTTATTCCTCTGTTCCGTAGAGAGTTACGAGCTTCTTCAGATAGTTGTATCTGTCTTTTGCCTCCTGCTCGTTCTTTGCGAACAGAACCTTTGCCTTCTCCGGGTTGGATCTTACAAGTGAATTGTAACGAACCTCGCCGTTCAGGAACTCCTGATAGCCATCCATCTTAGGCTCTTTGCTGTCCAGAGTAAACTTCGCGCCCTCTGCTGCCGGGTTGAACCGGAAGTTGTTCCAGTATCCGCACTCTACAGCCAGCGCTTCTTCCGTCTGAGCCTTGCTCATACCCTTCTTGATACCGTGGTTGATACACGGAGCGTATGCGATGATGAGTGACGGTCCCGGATATGCCTCAGCCTCGGAGATTGCCTTTACAGTCTGGTTGTAATCAGCACCCATAGCGATCTGAGCGACATATACGTAGCCGTAGCTCATTGCGATGCCGGCCAGGTCTTTCTTCTTTGTCTCTTTTCCGCCTGCAGCGAACTGAGCAACCGCACCGGTCTTTGTAGCCTTGGAGGACTGTCCGCCTGTGTTGGAGTAAACCTCAGTATCGAATACCATTACGTTGATGTCCTTGCCGCTTGCAAGCACGTGGTCAACGCCGCCAAATCCGATATCGTAAGCCCATCCGTCACCACCAAATACCCACTGGGATTTCTTGGCCAGGAAGTCCTTGTTGTTTACGATGTCCTTGCAAACCTCGCAGTCGCATCCTTCCAGAGCTTTTACAAGGTTGTCCGTAGCCGTTCCGTTTGTAGCGCCGCAGCTGTATGTGTCAAGCCACTCTTTGCAAGCAGCCTTCACTTCCTCAGAAGCCTTGTCAGACTCCATCACAGACTCAACCTTTGTCTTCAGGCCTGCTCTGATGGTGTTCTGAGCCAGCAGCATACCATAGCCGAACTCTGCGTTGTCCTCAAACAGAGAGTTGTCCCATGCCGGTCCCTTGCCCTCCGGTGTTACCGTGTAAGGTGTGGACGGTGAGGAGTTACCCCAGATAGAGGAGCATCCTGTAGCGTTGGCAATGTACATTCTGTCGCCAAACAGCTGTGTGATCAGTTTTGCGTAAGGTGTCTCGCCACATCCTGCACATGCGCCTGAGAACTCAAGCAGCGGCTGTTTGAACTGAGAACCTTTCACTGTATTTTCTTTGAATTTTGCAACTACTTCCGGTTTTACAGGAATCTCTCTTCCGAAGTCGAAGTATACCTGCTCGCCTGCGTTCTCCTCCATATTGCCCATAACGAGAGCCTTCTCGCCCTTCTTGCCCGGGCATACATTCGCACAGGAACCGCATCCTGTACAGTCATATGCGGAAACTGTCATTGTGAACTTCATGCCAGGCATACCGATCATATCCAGAGTCTTCAGTCCCTCCGGAGCCTTTGCAGCCTCTTCCTCTGTCAGGGCTACAGGACGGATAACTGCGTGCGGACATACATAGGCACAGCGGTTACACTGGATACAGTTGTCCGGATTCCAGATCGGGATATCTACCGCGATACCGCGCTTCTCGTATGCGGATGTACCGGACGGAGTGGAGCCGTCTACGTAATCCTTGAAAGCGGATACAGGCAGAGTGTTTCCTTCCTGAGCGTTTACCTTGGACTGGATATTCTTAACGAAGTCAACAACATCCTCTCTTCCGCCTTTGACCTCAGGTGAGAATAATCCCTCATCCTGGCAGTCTTTCCAGCTCTCGGGAACTGTCACTTCATGAACCTGTTTTGCTCCTGCATCGATGGCGTCGTAGTTCATCTGTACGATCTTGTCACCTTTTCTTCCGTAGGTAGCCTTTGCAGCGGCCTTCATCAGGTCGATGGCTTCCTCCTCCGGAATGATAGCTGCCAGCTTGAAGAATGCAGACTGAAGCACTGTGTTGATACGTCCGCCAAGTCCGATCTCCTTACCGATCTTGATACCGTCGATTGTATAGAATTTGATATTGTGGTTTGCGATAAATGCCTTTACCTGTCCCGGAAGGTGTTTCTCCAGTCCTTCCATATCCCACGGGCAGTTCAGAAGGAATGTTCCTCCGTCTACCAGCTCCTGTACCATGTTGTACTTGTTGATGTAGGACGGGTTGTGGCAGGCAACAAAGTTAGCCTTCTTGATCAGATATGTGGATTTGATCGGCTTCTTACCAAAGCGAAGGTGGGACATTGTCACACCGCCGGACTTCTTGGAGTCATAGTCAAAGTAAGCCTGTGCGTACATATCTGTGTTGTCGCCGATGATCTTGATGGAGTTCTTGTTTGCTCCTACAGTACCGTCAGCTCCAAGTCCCCAGAATTTACAGTTGATGGTTCCTTCCGGAGTTGTAACAAGCTGCTCGCCCTCCTCGAGGGAAAGTCCTGTCACGTCATCTACGATACCGATGGTGAATTTCTCTTTCTCTGTGTTATTGTATACAGCAACGATCTGAGCAGGTGTTGTGTCCTTGGAGCCTAATCCGTAGCGTCCGGAAAGGATCGGAACAGCGTCGAATTTTGTTCCCTTTAAGGCAGCTACAACATCCAGCCACAGAGGCTCACCGAGAGCTCCAGGCTCTTTTGTCCTGTCTAATACGGAAATTGTCTTAACTGTGTCAGGAATTGCGTCGATCAGTGCCTGTGCGCTGAACGGTCTGTACAGACGAACCTTTACAAGTCCGACCTTCTGTCCTGCTGCAAGGAGGTAGTCAACAGTCTCCTCGATGGTATCACATACGGATCCCATAGCGATGATAACCTTCTCTGCGTCCTCTGCTCCGTAGTAGTTGAACAGCTTGTAGTCTGTACCGATCTTGGCGTTAACCTTGTCCATGTACTCCTGAACGATAGCCGGCATAGCTGTGTAGTAGGGGTTGCTTGCCTCTCTTGCCTGGAAGAAGATATCCGGGTTCTGAGCGGAACCTCTCTGGCACGGATGGTTCGGGTTCAGGGCATGCTTTCTGAACGCGTCGATGGCATCCATGTCTACCAGGTCCTTCAGATCCTCGTAATCCCATGTCTCGATCTTCTGGATCTCGTGAGATGTACGGAAACCATCAAAGAAGTTGATGAAAGGAATACGTCCCTTGATCGCTGCACAATGTGCAACCGGTGTCAGGTCCATAACCTCCTGCACGCTGGACTCGCAGAGCATTGCGCATCCGGTCTGACGACAGGCATAAACGTCTGAATGATCACCGAAGATAGAAAGCGCATGGCTTGCAACTGCACGCGCGGATACGTTGAACACGCCCGGGAGCTGCTCACCGGCAATTTTGTAAAGGTTGGGGATCATAAGAAGCAGACCCTGGGAAGCTGTGTATGTTGTAGTCAGGGCACCTGCTGCCAGAGATCCGTGAACGGCACCTGCTGCGCCGGCCTCTGACTGCATCTCTGTCACCTGTACTTCCTGTCCAAAGATGTTCTTTCTTCCCTGTGTTGCCCACTCGTCTGTGGCTTCTGCCATAACGGATGAAGGCGTGATCGGGTAAATAGCCGCAACATCTGTATACGCATATGACGCGTGAGCTGCTGCATGATTACCATCCATGGTCTTCATTTTTCTTGCCATTTTCTTGTTCCTCCTTAGATTTTTGAAAAATAATAATTTAATTTTTCACATATATTAATATTATAGCCCGTGCCATTTTAAAAGTCCAGATTTTACTCTGTTTTCTTTTGTTTCTTTTTCGGTACAAGCCCCTTTCTCCCGCACACGATCCAGATCACGGACACCACCACCAGCACGCCTGCCAGCACCTGGGACACCGGGATTTCCGTGCCCGGGATCCACAGCTGGTCCGTCCGCAGGCCCTCAATCCAGAACCGGCCCGCGCCGTAGCCCGCCAGGTACAGAAGGAAAACCTCCCCCTCGAACTTCTTGTGGGTTCTGTAGAGGAGCAGGAGCACCAGCACCATGAGGCACCAGAGGGACTCGTAGAGAAAGGTGGGATGGACCTGGATGTAAGACACCCCGTCCACCACGTCGATGTGCTCCCGGATCTTCTCCGTCACGTCCGAGCTGCGCACCGCGTCCAGAGGCAGCCGCATGGCCAGAAGCCCATTGGTGTAGTCCCCGAAGGCCTCCCGGTTAAAGAAGTTGCCCCATCTGCCGATCATCTGCCCTGTCACAAGTCCCAGCACCGCCGTATCCAGCAGTCGGGTCACAGGCAGCTTTTTCACCCTCGCCACCACAAACACAGTGATCACCGCCGCTATGACGCCGCCGTAGATGGCCAGTCCCCCGTGGCGGGTGTTGAAGATCTCCAGCAGGTTGTCCTTGTACATATCCCAGGCAAAGACAACGTAGTAGATCCTGGCCCCGATAATACCGAATATGATGGCAAAGATGGCCAGGTCCAGGTAGTCCTCCTGGTTCTGGCCTGTTCTTTTCGCCTCCATCATGGCCATGCCAATGCCCGCCAGCATGCCGATGCCGATGACAATGCCGTAGTAGGCGATGTCAAACCCAAACACAGTCAGGGTCTTGCCCACATTTTCCAGATGGATGCCGATATTTGGGAATTCAATTGAAGTATGCATGACTTGTCCTGTCCTTTCCCGTCTCTTTTTCTGTCTATACGTTGAAGCGGAACAGCATGATGTCTCCGTCCTGCACCACGTAGTCCTTTCCCTCCAGGCGGATCAGCCCTTTCTCTTTCGCCGCATTGTGGGAGCCGCAGGCGATCAGGTCGTCGTAGGACACCACCTCGGCCCGGATAAATCCTCTTTCAAAGTCTGAGTGGATCTTTCCCGCCGCCTGGGGCGCCTTTGTTCCCTTTTTGATCGTCCATGCCCGCACCTCCGGCTCGCCTGCCGTCAGGTAGCTGATCAGTCCCAGGAGACGGTAGCTGGCCTTGATGAGCTTCTCAAGACCGGACTCGGAAAGCCCCAGATCCTCCAGGAACATCTTCTTCTCATCATCGTCCAGCTCCGCGATCTCCTGCTCGATCTGAGCGCATACGACAAACACCTCAAAGCCCTCCTTCGCCGCGTACTCCCGGACCGCCTGCACACCGGGGTTGGAAGCGCCGTCATCGGCCAGGTCGTCCTCCGCCACGTTGGCGGCAAAAATCACCGGCTTCCCGGTGAGAAGATTGTAGCTCTCCAGCCACGCCTGCTCCTCCTCGTCCTCGGCCCCGTCAAAGCTCTTGGCCAGCCTGCCCTCCTCCAGATGGGCCTTGATCTTCTCCAGAAGCTTCAGCTCCTTGGCCGCTGTCTTGTCATTTCTGGCCACCTTTGTGGTCTTGGCGATGCGCCGCTCCAGGATCTCCAGATCCGAGAAGATGAGCTCCAGGTTGATGGTCTCGATATCCCGCATGGGGTTGATGCTGCCGTCCACGTGGACAATGTTGCTGTCCTCAAAGCACCGCACCACATGAACGATGGCGTCCACCTCCCGGATGTTGGCCAGGAACTGGTTTCCGAGGCCCTCTCCCTTTGAGGCTCCTTTGACAAGCCCCGCGATATCTACAAATTCAATGGCTGCCGGGATGATCTTCTTTGTGTGGTACATCTCTCCCAGCACGTTCAGGCGCTCGTCCGGCACGGTCACCACGCCCACGTTGGGGTCGATGGTGCAGAAGGGGTAGTTTGCCGACTCCGCCCCTGCCTTTGTCAGTGAATTAAAAAGTGTGCTCTTGCCCACGTTGGGCAGGCCTACGATTCCTAATTTCATTTTATCCTCTACCTGTTCAAAAGCCCCTTCTCTCTGAGGGCTTCTGCCTTTCGTTATATTTACTGTGCGCTTTCTTTACTTCTGTTTTTCCTCTCTGTCCCGGGTCTCCATCAGGATGACGATCCCGCTGACGAAATCAATGACCACCTCGTCCTCCTCGATCTGATTGCTGACGCACAGGCTGTCGTAGGGGGTCAGAGTATGCTCTGTGAGGGGATATTTCGCTCCCCGGATGTTAAAGCCATAAACCACCTCGCCCAGAGGGAACACAGAAAAATAGTCCCCGAAGGCCTCCTCTTTTTTCAGATGGGTCTCCCCTCCGATGAGGCGGATACGGTTCTGCGGATCCAGGATCACCGCGTCCACCCCCGCCTTGAAGGGGATAGTCAGTGTCTGTATGTTCGCCCACAGGTGATCCACCCTGCTCCCGGTAGCGCCCAGGATCACCATCTCGTGGCACCCCAGGGTGATGGCAAGCCGAACCGCGATCTCTGTGTCCGAGGCATCCTTTACCGGATTGAACTCCCGCACGGAGACATGAGTCTCATTCTTATAGTAGTCTACGATCTCGTGGGACAGGCTGTCAAAGTCGCCCACGATATAGCTGGGCCGGATTTTGTGATGATACAGAAATTCCACCCCTTTGTCCACGCCGATAATGCATGGATCTTCGCACTCCCTGATGGTCTTTTCTATCAGCTCCTCATACAGAGTTCCCCCGCTGATGATCACTGCTCTCTTACTCATAGCTCTTAAGTATCTCCATGAAATTCTTTGTATTTTCTGCCGCACTGCCGTTAAAGACAGCAGAGCCGGCGACGATCACATTCGCCCCTGCATCCAGCACCTCACGGACGTTGGTCAGATACACGCCGCCGTCCACCTGGATATTCAGATCCATCCCTCTTTCCCGGGCCATCGCCCGCACAGTCCGGATCTTGTCCAGAGACTCAGGGATGAACTTCTGTCCGCCGAACCCGGGATGCACACACATGATGAGGATCATCTCCACATCGTCCAGGTATCTGTCCACCTCTTCCGCCGGCGTCTCCGGGCAGATGGAGAGCCCCGCCTTCATGCCGCACGCATGGATCTTATCCAGGGCTGCCTTCACGTCCGGGCAGGCTTCCAGGTGAACGGTCACGCCGTCCGCCCCCGCCTCCTGAAAGGCCTCCACATAGCGGATCGGATCCTGCACCATGAGGTGGGCGTCCATGAACTGCCCTGTGGCGTGGCGGATGGATTTCAGCACAGGCATGCCAAAAGAGATACTGGGGACAAACATGCCGTCCATGACGTCAAAATGGAGCCAGGCGGCGCCATTTTCCTCCGTCCTCCTGATCTCCTCTCCCAGCTCTGTGAAATCTGCCGCCAGAATAGACGGCGCCAAAATGTAATCCATATACTCAATACCTCCTCTTTGCCTTCAGCTCCTCATACATTTCCAGATAGCTGTCATACCTGGCCCTGTGGATCTCCCCTGACTCCACCGCCGCCTTCACGGCGCAGTCCGGCTCATGTACGTGGTCGCATCCATTGTATCTGCACTGCCCCTCATAGGGAAAGAATTCCGGGAAGCAGTGCTTCAGCTCTTCCTTCTCAAAATCATTGGTGTAGAGGGAGCTGAATCCCGGCGTATCCATAATATAGGAGTTCTCATCTATGGCGATGAGCTCGCTGTGGCGGGTGGTGTGCCGCCCCCTCTCGATCTTCTCGCTGATGGAGCCGGTCTCCATCTTAATCTCGCTCTGGAGAAGATTGATAAGGGAGGATTTCCCCACTCCGGAGGGACCGGCCACAGTGGTCGTCTTCCCCTCCAAAATCTCTCTCAGCTGCCGGATATTTTCTTTTTTCTCCGCGCTTGTAAAGAGGATCCGGCACCCGCAGTTCCGGTAAATATCCTTCAGGTCCGCAAGGCGCGGGTCATCAGCGATGTCCTTTTTGTTAAAGCAGAGCACCGCCGGAATGTCCTTTCTCTCCATCATGACGAGAAAGCGGTCCAGCAGATTCAGGTGGGGATCCGGCTTTGCCGCCGCGAACACCACAAGAGCCTGGTCCACATTGGCTACCGCCGGGCGGATCAGCTCGTTCTTCCTCGGAAGGATGCGGACCAGATTGCCCTCCATATCCTTCTCGTCCAGCACATCGATCTCCACGTTATCCCCCACAAGGGGCTTTTTGTTCTCTTTCCTGAAAATTCCTTTTGCCTTACATTCGTAAATACCGGATTCCGCTACATGGACGTAGTAGAACCCGGCAATACCTTTTATGATTTTTCCCTGCATGTATTACTGTCCTTCTTCTGTGTCCGGCTCCTCCGGCGTCTCAGTGCTGTCGCCTGGAGAAGACGACTGGCCCTGGCTTACCACGAGATTGACCGAAGCCCCCCTGGACACGCTGGCCCCCACGCCCGGGTCGCAGGAGATCACCTGTCCTGCCGGCGCGGAGTCCTCCCTGTAGGTCACGCTTCCCACGCTGAGCCCGGCGCTGGCAATCAGCTGGCGGGCGTTGCTCTCCGATACGCCCACGACAGAAGGCACGCTTACAGGCCTTGATCCAAGGCTCACCACGATATTGACGTTAGCGCCCGCGTCCACCTTTGTGCCGCCCGAGGGATCCTGGGAGATGACATTGCCCTGGGCCACGCTGTCGCTGTAGTCCGTGGTGACTGTCACATTCAGCCCGGCCCCTGAGAGGGTGCTCTTGGCTGTATTCTCATCCGTGCCCCGCACATCCGGGACGCTGATCTTCTGCTCTCCCTTGCTGACCTGTATGGTCACAGTAGAGCCCTTTGCGGCCTGGGTGCCTGCCTCCGGGTCGGTGGACACCACCTCGCCCTGGGGCTGGCTGCTGTAGACAGCGGCAGACTCTACCTTAAAGCCGGCGTCCTCCAGAGTCTTCTGGGCGTCCGCCTCGTCCTGGCCTACTACGTTGGGCACCTCCACCTGCTCATCCGTCTTGCCGGTGCTCACATCCAGAGTGATCTGCGTATTTTTCTTTACCTTTTCCCCGTTCTTCGGGTCCTGTGCCATGACATAGCCCTTCTCGTACTTGGCGGATTCCTCCTGCTTTCCAATTTTCCAGCCAAGTCCCGCGTTGTTCAGCTCTGCCTTGGCATCGTCTAGGGACATGCCCACCACGTTGGGCACCTTCACCTGGCCGCTGTCCTCCTCTTGTGTCGTTCCCGTGCCGCCAAACCGGAACAGTCCGGCCGCCCGGCCGATCACAAGGGCAAGCACCAAAATGATGATGACCGCCACGACGATGGTCATGATCTTGATGACCTTGTTCATGCGAGGATTGACTTCATCACTGTCGTGATCCTCCCCGTCCTCGTCATCTTCGTAATCCTCATCGTCTTCGCCGTAGTCGTCATCCTCGCCGTACTCATCGTCCTCGTCATCATCTCCATAGGAACTGCGGATATCGTCCAGATCATCCTCCGTGATGATCACTGTGTCCGCATTTCCTACAGGGACGATCTGGACGAAATCTCCGTCCGGATCCACAAGGGAGTGCTTCAGATCCTGGATCAGCTCGTCCACATCGCTGTATCTTCTCTCCGCGTTTTTCTGGGTACATTTCAAAATGATCTGCTCGAGACTGTAGGGGATGTCCGGCACCAGCTCGGAGGGAGGCGTGATCTCCTCCTGCAGATGCTTCATAGCCACCTCCACCGTAGTGTCCCCGTTGAAGGGAACCTGGCCTGTGACCATCTCGTACAGGGTGATACCGATGGAATAGATGTCGCTCTTCTCATCGCTGTAGCCGCCCCTCGCCTGCTCGGGAGAGGTATAGTGAACCGACCCCATGGCCACCGTGGTGGTGGTCTTGGAGGTCACCATCCTGGCGATGCCAAAATCCGTCACCTTCACTTTTCCATCGTTGGATATAATGATATTCTGGGGCTTGATGTCCCTGTGTATGATATGGTGCTTGTGGGCTTCCTCAATGCCCGAGCACATCTGGATCGCAATACTGATCACTTCTCTGGCGGAGAGGCGTTTCTTCCGGTCTATATACTCCTTCAGAGTGATGCCCTCCACAAGCTCCATGACCATATAGTAGAGTCCCCTGTCCTCCCCCACGTCGTAGACATTGACAATATTGGGGTTCAAAAGGCCGGCTGCGGCCTGGGCCTCGGAGCGGAACTTTTTCACAAAGGTCTCGTCCTCCCGGAACTCTTTTTTCAAAACCTTGATCGCGACGTAGCGGTTCAGCATTGTATCTCTGCCCTTGTAGACATCCGCCATGCCGCCTGAACCAATCTTCTCAATTACCTCATATCTGTTGCCTAAAAAAATACCATCTTTTACCATTTGCCTACCTCATCAGCGATGGGCTCCGCCATCACTACCCCTATATTATCTCTGCCTCCGTTTGCATTTGCCTTGTCGATCAGCATATGCACAGCCTCTATGATATCTCTGGAGCCCTTCACGATGCCGAACATGACTTCATCCTCCACCATGTTGCTCAGGCCGTCCGTGCACATCAGTATCTTGTCTCCCCTTCTGATGCGGAATTCATAGAAATCTGCCTCTGCCTCATCCTTTACTCCCATAGCCCTGGTGATAATGTTCTTGTCCGGGTGGTTCCTGGCCTCCTCGGCCTTGATCCCGCCCAGGCGCACCATCTCCTCCACCAGGGAGTGATCCTTGGACAGCTGCCGGATATTGTCGCTGATCAGATAGAGCCGGCTGTCTCCGATATTCGCAAAATGCAGTGTATTGTCAATGACCGTGGCCGCCACCAGGGTGGTGCCCATGCCCTCAAGCTTTATATCTCTTTGGGCCTCCTCGATCAGTCTGCGGTTGGCGGTGTCAATGGCAGCCTTGAAAATCTCATCCGGTCTGCCGGGCGCGCTTTTTTCCAGTTCTTTTTTCAGCGTCTCAACGGTAAATTTGGATGCGAAATCACCGGCCTTGTGGCCGCCCATTCCGTCCGCAACTACCAGAAGATTGGGGAACGGTCCGATGGGACTGTCTGTCGCGAACACATAGTCCTGATTTACCTCCCGTCTTCTCCCCACATCAGTCAGCGCGTAAAATTTCATCTGCCTTTTCCTTTCCCGCAGCCGCATAGCGTCTCCGTAATTGTCCACAGGCCCCGTCAATATCGGAACCTCTTTCCCTTCTTATAGTAACATTTATTCCGTTTTTTTCAAGTTTATTTTGGAATTTGAGGGCATTTTGACGGCTGGGACGCACATAGCTCCTCTCCCTCACCGGGTTCACCGGAATGAGGTTGATATGGCAGTTTCTGTGCCCTGCGATGCGGATCAGATCCGCCGCGTCCTCGTCCGTGTCGTTGACATCCTTCACCAGGCTGTACTCAAAGGTGATCCTTCTGCCCGTCTTCTCGAAATATGTATCGCAGGCCGCCAGCACCTCCGAGAGCTCGTATTTGTTTGCCACCGGCATGAGACTCTTCCTCTTTTCCTGCGTGCCCGCGTGGAGGGACAGGGCCAGGGTGATCTGAAAGCCCTCCTCCGCCAGCCTGAGAATCCCGGGCACGATACCGCAAGTGGAGGCGGTGATATTCCTCTGGCTGATGTTCAGCCCCTCAGGGGCGCTGACCATGCGGATAAAGCGGACAAAATTGTCATAGTTGTCCAGGGGCTCCCCGGTACCCATGACCACAATGTTGGACACCCTCTCCCCGGTTATCTTCTGGATCCTGTAGATCTGTCGGAGCATCTCCGAGGTCTTCAGGTTCCTTATGAGCCCGCCGATGGTGGAAGCGCAGAACCGGCATCCCATCCGGCACCCGGCCTGGGAGGAAATACAGACAGAATTTCCGTAGTCGTATTTCATCAGGACGCTCTCCACCATGTTGCCGTCCTCCAGCTCAAAAAGGAATTTCTCCGTGGGATCCGCCTTTGAGATCTGCCTCTCCACCAGCTCCACCGGGGCGATCTGGTACTCCTCGTCCAGCTTCTCCCGCAGGGACTTGGACAGGTTGGTCATCTCCTCAAAGCTGTCCGCCAGCTTTACGTGAAGCCACTGGTAGATCTGCTTTGCCCGGAAGGTCTTCTCCCCGGCCGCCTGCATCTCCTCCGCCAGCTCTTCATATGTATAGGAACAGATATCCTTCTTTTTCCTCACAGCCTTCTCCATAATTTCCCCCATATTCTCTCAGTCCTTTCTGTCAAAAAGGGCAATGTAAAATCCGTCTCCCGCCTGCTGCCCGGGGAGGATCTGCTCCTGGCTCACCAGCCGGAAATCCGGATGCTCCGCCTGGAACCAGGCCGCGTTCTCCTCGTTCTCCTCCCGGTTGATGGTGCAGGTGCTATAGACCAGCCTGCCGCCGGGCTTTACGTACCTCCACACCTGGGAGAGGATCCTTCTCTGGAGAGCCGCCAGCTCCCTCTCGTCCTCCCGGGTCATCCGGTATTTCAGGTCGCTCTTTCTCCCCAGGACTCCCAGCCCGGAGCAGGGAAGATCCGCGATCACAATGTCCGCCTTCTCCACAGACTCCTCGTCAGGAACCGTGGCATCCCAGCGGACGGCCCGGATATTTTCCATGCCGGACCGGCGGATGTTGTCCCATATGAGCTCCACCTTATAATCGCTGATATCCCTGGCCTCCACCATGCCTGTGCCCGCCAGCATATCCGCCAGGTGGAGCGCCTTCCCGCCGGGGGCGGCGCAGACGTCTATGACGTAGTCCCCCTCCTTCGGGTCCGCCCGCTGTGCCACCAGCATGGAGCTGATGTCCTGCACCTGGAAATCCCCCTCCTGAAAGCTGGGGAGGGCTGCCAGATAATCGTAGCCGGAGATCAGCAGGGCGCAGGATAGCTCCGGCACATCCTCCACCTTCACTCCCTCACGGATTAGCTTTTCTTTGAGCTCCTCCTTGGAGATCTGGTGTAGATTGCATCGGATGGAGGTGGGCTTCTCCTGAAGAAAATTCCGCAGCATCCTTTCCACCTGCTCCCGGCTATAGCAGCCGAGCCACTGCTCCAGTATCCACCGGGGCATGGAGTAGACCACGCTGAGATACTCCAGGGTTCCCTCCTCCGGATAGGGCACTGTATCCAGGTTTCTCGCGATGGAGCGGAGCACCCCGTTGACAAAGCCCCTCAGCCCGCCGAAGCCTCTTGAGGCCGCCAGCTTCACCGCCTCGCTGCAGACAGCACGATCAGGAACGCTGTCCATGTACTTCAGCTGATAGACCGCGCTCCTGATAATGGCCCGTATGACAGGCTTCATCTTCTTTACTTTTACCTTGGAAAACTGGTCCGTGATGTAGTCCAGCTCGATCATCCGCTCCAGGGTTCCCTCCACCACTCTCGTGATAAAGGCCCTGTCGCTTTTATCCAGGTACTGGTATTTCCCCAGCACCTGGTTCAGCGCAATATGGCTGTACTGCCCGTCCCTTGTGACAAGGAGAAGGATCTCCACCACCAGGTCCCTTGTGTTTATTTTTGTCATCGGTCCCTCCTCTTTCTCTCTTTTCTTTCTCCGTCCTCCGGCCTTCTATCTGCGCCTGTTGCCTGTCAGCAGGATGATACGCAGAAGCTGCAGGATAGAGGACGCCGCCCCTGCCACATAGGTGAGGGCCGCCGCCCCCAGCACCTTCTTCGTGCCCTGGATCTCATCCGGGTACATGATGCCGGAGCTGCCCAGGATGCGCACCGCCCTGCCCGAAGCATTGAACTCCACCGGCAGGGTCACAAGCTGAAACAGGACCGCCAGGGAGAAGGCAAGGATACCCAGGTTCAGGAACATCTCCGAGGACCGGCCTGTAAAGAGAAGTCCGATGAGGATCAGGGGCCAGGCAAGGGTGCTCCCCAGGTTAGCCAGGGGCACCAGGGATCCTCTGATTCTCAGGGGCATATACCCCTGGGCGTGCTGCATGGCGTGTCCGCACTCATGGGCCGCCACCCCCACCGCCGCCAGGGACGTGGAGTTGTAGGTGGCGTCAGAGAGCCGCAGCACCTTGGTCCTGGGATCATAGTGGTCGGTCAGATTGCCCGCCACCCTCTCGATCCGGACATCGTAGATGCCCGCCCGGCGCAGCACCTCGTATGCCGCCTCATGGCCGGTAAGGCCGCTGTGGCTGCGGACTCTGGAATATCTATTAAAGGTGGACCGCATTTTGGCGGAAGCCGCCAGACAGATGATCACACCCGCAATGACAAGTATATACGTAGGATCAAACCAGTAATACATTGGATACATCATAGTAATCAACCTCCTAGAGGAGTATTATATACGAAAAACAGGCTGCCAACCTGTTTTTCATATAAATTTAACACTTTTTTATTTATTCTTCCATTTCTTCTTCGCCAAGCCTTGTCCCCGGCTCCACCCGGTAGCCTCTCAGGAAGGCGTCCGCGTCCATACGCTTCTTTCCCGGGATCTGCAGCTGCCTGACCGCCAGAAGTCCTTTCCCTGTCTGGACGAGAAAGCTCTCCTTTGTCACCTCCGCCACGGTGCCGCAGGGCTGTCCGCTCTCCTTTTCCAACACGTCTGCCCCCCAGATCTTCATGGTCTTTCCTTCCCAGACAGTCCAGGCGCTGGGCCAGGGATTTAAGCCCCTCACAAGCCGCTCTATGGAAACCGCGTCCTCTGTCCAGTCGATCCTTCCCAGCTCCTTGGACAGCTGCCGCGCATACCGGGTGGGCGTCTCCCCCTGCTTTTCGGGGTGCAGGGTGCCGGCCTCCAGGGCCTTCAGGGTCTCCACACAGAGCTCTGCCCCGGCCTTCGCCAGCTTGTCATGGAGGCTGCCGCCGGTCTCATCCGCCTCGATAGGCACCTCTGTCCGCAGGAGCATATCTCCTGTGTCCAGCCCCTCGTCCATCTGCATGGTGGTCACGCCGGTGACTGTCTCCCCGTCAATGATGGACCACTGGATGGGCGCGGCTCCCCTGTACTTCGGCAGAAGGGAGGCGTGGACGTTGATGCACCCGCAGGGGGTGAGCTCCAGGATCTCTTTGGGGAGGATCTGTCCGAAAGCAATCACCACCATCACGTCCGCCCCATAGCGGGCCAGCTCCTCCACACAGCTCTTCTCCCTCACCTTCACGGGCTGAAAGACCGGGATGCCGTGTTCCAGAGCCTTCTCCTTTACCGGTGTATACTGCACCTTCCCGCCTCTTCCCTTTGGCTTGTCGGGCTGGGTCACGGCCAGCACCACCTCGTGCCCCGCCTGGATCAGGGCCTCCAGGGTCCCCACCGAAAAATCCGGGGTTCCCATAAAGATCACTCTCATCTACTCATCCTCCTCGTCGTAGGTCACATCGTGGAGCTCTCCCTCCACAAGATCCACGTACATCTTTCCATCCAGATGGTCGATCTCGTGGCAGAAGGCCCTTGCCAGAAGTCCGGTGCCCTCCAGCTCGATCTCTTCCATATCCTCGTTCAGAGCCCTCACCTTCACATAGTCAGGCCTTGTCACCTGGCCGGATTTGCCGGGCACGCTCAGGCACCCCTCCTCGCCGGTCTGCTCGCCGGAGGTCTCCAGGATCTCCGGGTTGATGAGGACGATGGGGCCCTCCCCCACATCGATGACGATGATCCTCTTGAGCACACCCACCTGGGGGGCCGCAAGCCCCACGCCCAGGGCCTCGTACATCGTATCCAGCATATCCTGGATCAGGATCTTTGTCCGCAGGGTCATCTTTGTCACTTCTTTGCACTGCTTTGTCAGCACTTCATCTCCAAGCTCTCTTATCTTTCTGGTTGCCATATGTCTTTAGCTCCTTCTATAAAAAATATTCTCTATCTGTCAAAAACGGCGTCCTGTCAGGAGTAGTCCCTGCCAAAAGGCCTCCTCCCGTCAGAAGGAATGTACAGGGTCAAAGTCGAACTGGATCCGGATATCCCGGAACCCCCGGTTCAACTCAATATACTGCTCCATTCGGTCCTTCGCCTTAACAAGCATACCATATTTTTCGGATTTTAGATAGAGGATCTTTCGGTAAACGTCGCTCACCTTTCCCACATGGGGGCTGGCCGGGCCGATCACCGCAAGCTGCCCCGAGGAGCCCAGTCTGGCCGCAAATTCCTTCAGATATGCGGAGGCGGTGGTCAGCTTCTCCTCGTCCTGCGCCGCCAGGAGGACGGCAAGGAGATGGGCCGCCGGCGGATACCCCATTATCTCCCGGTACCGGATCTCCTCCTCATAGAAGGCCTCGTAATCCTGCCTGGCGGCTGTCTCGATGCTGTAGTGCTCCGGGCTGTAGGTCTGGATCACCACCTCGCCTCCTCCCTCTCCTCTTCCCGCCCTGCCGGCGGCCTGTGTCAGAAGCTGAAAAGTGCGCTCCGCAGAGCGGTAATCATCAGTGTAGAGGGACATGTCCGCGGCCAGTACCCCCACCAGGGTCACATTGGGGAAATCGTGGCCCTTGACGATCATCTGGGTGCCCACAAGGATATCTGCCTCCCCGTCTCCGAAGGCGGAGAGGATCTTCTCGTGGCCGTCCTTTCTCCGGGTGGTGTCCGCGTCCATCCGGAGCACTCTGGCCCCCGGGAACTCCCGCTTTACCATCTCCTCGATCTGCTGGGTGCCCGCCTTAAAGCCCCCGATGTGGGGGGAGCCACATTCCGGGCAGGTTCGCACCATGGGCCTCTCATAGCCGCAGTAGTGGCAGACCAGCCTCCCTCCCCTGTGGGCGGACAGGGACACGTCGCAGTGGGGGCACTTGATCACGTGGCCGCAGGACCGGCAGGACACAAAGCCCGCGTAGCCTCGCCGGTTGATAAAGAGCATGGTCTGCTGCCCCTTCTGCAGCCGGTCCGCCATGAGCTCTCTCAGGCTGTCACTGAAGATAGAACGGTTCCCCTTCTTCAGCTCCTCCCGCATATCCGCCACCCGGACCCGGGGCAGAGTCCCGCTTCCGGCTCTGGAGGGCAGTCGCAGCAGCACATACTCTCCCCTCTCGCAGCGGTAGAAGGCCTCCAGGGAGGGAGTGGCCGATCCCAGCACCACACCGGCCCCCTCCAGGCGCGCCCTCTCCACAGCTGTCTCCCGGGCGTGATACCGGGGCACCTGCTCGCTCTTGTAGCTGCCCTCGTGCTCCTCGTCTATGACAATGAGCCCCAGCCTGGGAAAGGGGGTAAAAAGGGCGGACCTGGGGCCGATCATGACGTCAATCTCCCCTTTTTTTGCCCGCTGCATCTGGTCATACCTCTCCCCCGCCGACATCCGGGAGTTGAGGATGGACACCCGGTCCCCAAACATTCTCTGGAAGCGGAGCACAGTCTGCCAGGTAAGGGCGATCTCAGGGATGAGCACAATGGCCTGCCTGCCCGCCTCCACCACCTTTCGAATCATGGCCATGTAGACCTCCGTCTTGCCGCTGCCGGTAACGCCGTAGACCAGGTAGGTGCGCCGCAGTCCCCTGTCATAATCCTCTGAAAATCTCCGGATGGCCTCCGCCTGCTCTGTCGTGTACGCGATCTGTCTTCCCGCTTTCCTCCCGGCCTGCACCGGATTCCGGTACACCCGGGAGGACTCTGTGAGGAGAAGTCCATCCTCCTCCAGAGCCCGCACCACCGGAGGAGTGATATTCAGTTTCTCCCGGGCCAGGTCGTAGTCCAGCCTGGGGCTTGAGAGGAGGGCCTCAAGGAGACGGGCCCGGGCCTTCTGATTCTTCTTCTGATACCACCTTAATCTCTTCTCCCCCTCTTCCGGGGAGACGAGAAGGACCAGCGTCTTCTTCTCCCTCTCCCGCTCCTTTCTCTTGATGGGGAGGACGGTCTTCAGGGCCTGGATCATGGTGCCCCCGTAGGACTCCTTCATCCAGGCGGCCAGGGCCACCAGCCGGGTCTCGATGCCCACGCTCTCCCCCGGCACTGCCAGGATCTCCTTGATCTTTGCCGGGTCGTAGCCGGGGGTCTCGGAAAATCCCACAATATATCCCCTGGTCTCCTTATTTCCCTTTCCAAAGGGGACAAGCACCTCCGTCCCCACAGCCAGCTTCCCTTCCAGCTCTTTCGGAACCGTGTACTGAAATATTTTGTCCAGCTTTTCGTTTGTAATGTCAATGATAATATCTGCGTAAATCTTTTTTTCCGGCATCCTTACCTGTCCTTTTCTCCCCGGAGTGCCTCCAGTATGATCTCCCTGTCGTCCATGGGATAGCGCACTCCCTGTATTTCCTGGTATGTCTCGTGTCCCTTTCCCGCGATCAGGACCACGTCCCCTCTGCCGCTTCGGTCCACCGCATAGCGGATGGCCTCCCTGCGGTCCGGTATGACTGTGTAAAACCCTTCTGTCCGCCTCATGCCCTCCACAATGTCCGCGATGATGTCCTCCGGCCTTTCCTCCCTGGGATTGTCGCTGGTGATGACCGTCTCGTCCGCCATCCGCCCTGCCGTCTCTCCCATCTCATACCTTCTCTGCCTGGACCTGTTTCCCCCGCATCCGAAGAGGACGATGAGCCGGCTCTTCACAAAGCCCCTCAGAGTATCCAGGGCGCAGGAAAGGCTCATGGCATTGTGGGCGTAGTCCAGGAAGATAGTCCGCCCGCCTGCGCAAGAGATCTGCTCCATCCGGCCCGGGACCCTGACCCGGCTCAGAGCTTTTCGCACCGTCTCCTCCCGAATCCCCAGCTCAAAGGCCGCGGCGGCCGCCGCAAGGGCATTGTACACATTGTATCTCCCCGGAAGCGGGATAAAAAATCCTCCCTCTCTGCCCTCTATCCCAAAGCTCATGCCGGAGCGCCCGTCCCTTGTCTCTTCCTTAATCCTCACAGCCCGCCAGTCCGCTCCCTCCTCCGTACCGAAGGTAACTTTCCTGCACCCGGTCCGGTCAAAGATTTCCCCATAGCAGGGATCGTCTACATTCCCAAGCCCGGTCTCGCACTGGAGAAACAAAAGATGCTTGCACCACCGGTACTCCTCCGGGCTGGCATGCTCCCCGGGGCCGATGTGGTCCTCCCCCAGGTTGGTGAAGATCCCCATGCAGAAGGGAACGCAGGCAGTCCGCTCCAGCTTCAGCGCCTGGGAGGACACCTCCATCACTGCGCTTGTAAGCCCCGTCCCCCTCATCTCCTGAAAATACGCCATAAGCTGACAGGACTCAGGGGTTGTATGCGTGCTGGGGAAGCGGCGCAGTCCTGTGTCCGTCTCGATGGTTCCGATCAGTCCGCATGCCCCCTCCTCCCGCGCCAGGATATCCCGCAGCATCCAAGCGGTGGTTGTCTTCCCCTTTGTCCCGGTTATACCGATGACCCGCAGGTGCTCCGCCGGATACCCACAGGCAGCCGCGGACATGGCAGCCAGAGCCCACCGGGTATCCGCCACCCGGATTACCGTCACGCCAGGCGGGCAGGCGATCTCCTTTGACGCCACAATGGCCGCCGCTCCCTTTTCCACCGCCTCCGGGACAAACCTGTGTCCGTCCGTTCCGTACCCCTCAATGCAGACGTAGGCGTCTCCTCGTCTTAAATCTCTCGTGTCGTTCGTCACACCCTCAACCCGGGTGTGGACCGTACCTTGTATCACCTCGTATCTCACCTGTGAGAGCAGCCGGATCAGTTCCATATCTGCCTCCCGTGATATAGGCCTTATTTATAATTGTCACACAGCCGGGAAGTTCAGTCAACTGTTTCCGTGTGCCAAATTTCCCGGGAGGGTGACAAAAAGGATGCTCTTTTTAAAGCATCCTTCTACTCCCGCTCCGAAAATCCTTTCACAACCTTTTCCTGGATACGCAGCAGCGCCTCCGCATCCTGAGGGCCCAGAAATTCCAGCAGCCGGATCACATCCTCCAGCGTTTTTTCTCTCTTGTCTTCTATTTCATCTCTGCCTGCCAGAGTGATGGACACGATGACCTGCCTGTTGTCCTGGCAGTCCGCAGTCCGGGTCACCCAGCCCTTCATCTCCATATGCTTCAAAAGCGCGGCAATGCGGGCTGTGCTGACCTGCATCTTTCTGCTGAGATCCTTCGGGAAAGCTGTCCCTCCGTGTTTTTCCAGATAATTCAGCACAAAGAACTCTCCCTTTGTCAGTCTGGCCAGCTCCTCATTGACCGCCACATGAGGCCATTCAGAGCGCATTTTCAGGAGCTCCTCTGCTATCTCTTTGTAATTCATGATTCCTCCCCATCCGCAAATGCTATTAGTATTAGTAAATCATATGCCTCAGAGCAGAGTTTGTCAATCCTTGTTCCAAAGAGCTTACTTCCACATGGCTCAAAGAAGCCGTCTCAATGGAGATCCTTTCAGGCCAGACTGCCGATAAACGATGTCACCAGCCGCTCAAACTGATCCTTCACCCTGTCCGCCGTCTCCTGCACCTCCTGGTGGTCCAGGGGCCTGTCCAGTATGCCTGCTGCCATGTTGGTGATGCAGGATACGCCGCAGATCTCCATGCCCATGTGGCGGGCTGCGGTGGCCTCGCAGGCCGTGCTCATGCCTACGGCGTCCGCCCCCAGAGCGCGCAGCATCCGGATCTCTGCCGGCGTCTCATAGTTTGGCCCGGACAGCTGGGCGTAGACTCCCTCCCGCAAAGAGACCCTCTCCCGCCGGGCAGCCTCCCGCAGCTTCTCCATCAGCCCCCGGTCATAGACCTGGCTCATATCCGGGAAGCGTGTTCCCAGCTCTTCTATGTTCGTCCCTCTTAGGGGGCTAGGAACAAAGGAGGAGATCTGGTCTGTAATCATCATCAGATCCCCCGGCTCAAAGTCCAGATTGATCCCGCCCGCCGCGTTGGTAAGAAGGAGGGTGCGGGCCCCCAGCATACCCATAAGCCGGATGGGCAGGACCACCTCCTGCATGTCGTATCCCTCATAGTAGTGGACTCTTCCCTGCATCAGCACGACAGGCACGCCCTTCACTCTTCCAAAGAGGAAACGTCCCTGGTGTCCTGCCACAGTGGAGACGGGAAAGCCCTCCAGCCGGCTGTAGGGGATCTCCTCCTCCACCTGAATTCTCTCCCCGTATCCTCCAAGGCCGGATCCAAGCACAATGGCCGCCCTGGGCACAAAATCCGTTGTCTCCCTGATAGTATCCACATAGCGTTTCAGTCGTCTGTACATAGTCTTCCCCTTTCTCTGTCATTTTTTCCAGCTCTTCTTCCCCGGTCATCCTCTATCTCTAAAGCAGCTCTGCCAGGCGGGAGGTTCCGATGGTCCCCTCCGGCATCTCCAGGCCGAAATTGTCCGCCACAGTGGCTCCTATAACGGCAAAGGTATCCGCCTCAGGCAGCGGCCCTCCCTTCTCCAGGGAGGGGGACCAGGCGATAAAGGGCACATACTCCCGGGTGTGGTCTGTCCCCGTGTAGGTGGGATCATTGCCGTGGTCCGCCGTCAAGATCACCAGATCCTCCTCCCTCATAAGCTCCATCAGCCGTCCCAGCCCCACATCAAATTTCTCGATCTCCCGGGCATACCCGCCAGGGTCTCTCCTGTGTCCCCACAGGGCGTCAAAATCCACCAGATTGGTAAAGCACAGCCCTGTGAAATCCTCCCGGCATATGTCACAGGTCTGCTCCATGCCGTGGACGGAGCTGTCCGAGTGGAGGGAGCGGGTGATACCCTCGCCGGAGAAGATGTCGTGGATCTTTCCCACGGCGATCACATCCAGACCCGCGTCTTTAAGCACGTTCATGGCGGTCCTGCCAAAGGGCTTTAAGGCATAGTCCCGGCGGTTGCTGGTGCGGACAAACTGCCCTCTCTTCTCCCCCACGTAGGGCCTGGCGATGACCCGCCCCACCTTCCACTCATCCCGCATGGTGAGCTCTCTGGCGATCTCACAGCAGCGGTACAGATTGGCCAGGTCAAAGGTCTCCTCATTGCCGGCGATCTGAAGCACCGAGTCAGCGGAGGTGTAGACGATCATGGATCCGTCCCGGATCTCCTCCTCCCCCAGCTCGTCCAGGATCTTCGTCCCGCTCTCGCTCCTGTTTCCGATCACCTTTTTGCCGCAGCGCCTTTCCAGCTCCCCGATCAGCTCCGGTGGAAAGCCGTGCTCCGTAAAGGTTTTAAAGGGCTTCTCCACTCTCAGCCCCATCATCTCCCAGTGGCCGGTCATGGTGTCCTTGCTCCTGCTGGCCTCCGCCATCCGCATGAAACGCCCCGCGGGAGCCGGGTCAGAGTCCATCTGCGGGCAGGGGTGCAGGTTCAGCATGCCAAGCCTTCGCAGATGGGGAATGGAAAGGGGACCCGCAGACTGAAGGATATGCCCGAAGGTGTCCACGCCCACGTCCCCGTACTCCGGCGAGTCCGGCATAGCTCCTATTCCCAGAGAGTCCAGGACAATGACAAAAATTCTCTTATAGCGTTTCATAGTCTCCTCCTTTCGCGGCGCGTATCTGCCGGATCAGCTTCTCCTTTACACGGTCCGGCGCAAAGGATACTTCAGCGGCGTTCTCCATCAGCTGCCAGATTTCCTGATCCCGGATCCCCCAGGACTCCTGGACAAACTCCAGCTCCCCGGACAGGGTGCTGCCGCTGACCGTGCGGTTGTCCGTGTTAATGGTGACCTTCAGCCTCTGATCCAGAAATTCCCGCAGAGGATACTCGCCGGGGCTCTCCACTGCCTTTGTCTGCAGGTTGCTGACAGGACACATCTCAATGCCTATGTTCTTCTGCCTGCAAAGTCTCTCAAGCTCCGTCTGTCCCCCCCATGGCAATTCCATGGCCGATCCGCAGGGCCCCGGCTTCCAGGGCATCCCGTATATTGGCGGCGCTGCCGCACTCCCCCGCATGGATGGTAAAGGGCAGGCCCAGCTCTCTTGCCCGGGCAAAAAGCTCCAGGAAATCCGCCATGGGGTAGGCCGCCTCATTGCCGGCTAAGTCCGCCGCGCACACGCCCTGTCCCAGAAATTCCCGGGCCGCCCGCATCATGGACAGATTTTGCTCAAAGGTGTGTCCCCGCATGGCGCACACGATGACGTTGTACTCTGTCCCAAAGTCCTTCCTGCCGCTCTCCAGCCCCTCCAGAAGAGACCGGATCACCTCCCGGCAGGTGAAAGAGCCGTGGGCCGAGAGGGAGGGGGCAAACCGCACCTCCGCGTATCTGACATTCTCCTCTGACACGGTTTTTATAAAATCATACCCTGCTCCCCGCAGTCCCTCCTCATCCTGAAGGCAGGCAAGCGGCAGGTCGAATTTTTCCAGGTACTGCGCCAGGCTTCGGCAGTCCCTGTCCACCTGCAGCTCCCGGAGAGACACCTGCCTTCCCAGCCTCTCTTCCACGAACTCCCGGCTCAGAGAGCCATCCAGGTGACAGTGGAGCTCCACCTTGGGAAACCTGGTCCACTTATTTTTCCCCATAGGTCCGCCTCCTTTCTTTTTATTTTAGATATCCAGCGCTGCGTGATATCCCCAGTACACCGCGTTTGTAATGGTGGACACTCTGGACGCGTCGCCGGTCCTGTGCCGCTCTGCCCTCTACAGCTGTTTGGACTTCTCCGTGGCCACGTTGATGCACTCTATGACCGTACCTCTCATGCCGCCCTTTTCCAGCGCCTCGCAGCCCTCGATGGTGGTGCCTCCCGGGGAGGTGACCATATCCTTGAGCTGGCCCGGATGGATGTCCATGTCCAGAATCATCTTTGCCGTTCCAAGGCAGGTCTGGGCCGCCAGCCGGTAGGCTGTGGCGCGGGGCAGTCCCTGCTTCACGCCGCCGTCCGCCATGGCCTCGATGAACATGGCCACATAGGCCGGGCCGCCGCCGCTCAGGCCGCAGACCGCGTCGATGAGAGTTTCCGGCACCTTCTCCACCACGCCGATGGACCGGAAGAGCTCCTCCGCCGCAGCCATCTCTTCGCTGGCAAGGTCATTGTCCGCGCAGAGGGCAAAGGCCCCCTCAAATACCATGGCCGGCGTGTTTGGCATGACGCGCAGGATCCGGGCGTTTCCACTGATCATTCCCCGAAGCCTCTCCACTGTGACGCCTGCCACGATGGAGATAAGAGCTTTCCCGTCCAGGGCCTCCCCGCACTGAGCCAGCGCCTCCTTCGCCTGCTGAGGCTTCACGGCCAGCAGCACAATGTCGCATTTTCCGCACACATCCGCATCGCTCTCTCCAAGAGCCGCTCCCCAGCCCTTCGCCTTATCCATCATCTCCTCTTTGATGTCGTAGACAATGGCATCGTCCTTTGAGATAACGCCGCTCTCCAGCGCTCCGTGGAGGATGGCTCCTCCCATATTACCGCATCCGATCCAGCCAATCTTCTTTGTGATCATTTTTCTTCCTCCTTTTTCCCTTGTTTCTCAATCTGCTTTTTTGTCAATCCCTTTGTCCGCCGGGTCAGGTCTGTGGCGCTCCATCCACAGCTTCGTCCCCTCCGCCATGCAGCGGGCCGCGTACAGCATGCCCTTCTGGCCAATGCTCATGCCCGCCTGTCGGGCCGCCGCCCAGTGATGGAGGGGCGTCCCCCTGCACATGGTGGCCGCGCTGAGGGTAATGAGGGGCACCGTGTGGCTCACCTCCGCCGCGTCCGTCCCGATGGAGATGGGCACCGGCTCATCCTCCAGAGGCTCCAGTCCCCGGAAATACTCGCCCCCATTGTCCAGACCCGCCTCCTCTGTGATCCTGGCGGCAAAGTCCAGCTCCTCCTCCGTATACTGCGGGGTGGGGATCTTTGTCATGGCCTCGTAGTAGAGCTCTGTCAGCTCACGGTCGATCTTCATCTCCCGGCAGCTTGCCACCAGCTCGATCTCCACCGTGGTGCCCGTCATGAGGGCTGCTCCCCTGGCGCAGTCGTCCACTCTCCTGGAAGCGTCCTCCGTTCTCGCCCGCAGGCTGGAGCGGATAAAATAGTTGGTCTTCGCCAGATCCGGCACCACGTTGGCGGGCTGTCCGTTGTCTTTGTAGGCGTAATGCATGCGCACGTCCGTGGGCACATGCTCCCGCAGATAGTTGACGCCCACATTCATAAGCTCCGCCGCGTCCAGGGCGCTCCGCCCCTCCTCCGGGGAACGGGAGGCGTGGGCGCTGACTCCGTGGAAGGTATAATTTTTTATATCCTGCGCCTGCCATATGTCGTTGCTGACCCGGTTTCTGTCAAAGGGATGCCAGGTCACCGCAATGTCCAGGTCATCAAAGACTCCCGCCTTATTCATGACGATCTTTCCGGACATAATCTCCTCCGCGGGACAGCCGTAGACCCGCAAGGTCCCGGCCACCCCCACCTTCTTCATGTACGCCTTCAGGGCGCAGGCCGCTGCCGCCGCTCCTGTACCCAGCAGATTGTGGCCGCAGGCGTGCCCCAGCTCCGGCAGTGCGTCGTACTCGGCCAGAAAGCCGATGACAGGCCGCCCCTCTCCCCACACGGCGGTAAATGCCGTGTCGATCCCGGCAGTCTTCTTCTCCACCCGGAAGCCATTTTCCTCCAGAAAGGAAGCCAGATATGCGCTGGAGAGCTCCTCTTTGTAAGCTGTCTCCGGATGCCGGAAAATGTAGTCCGCTGTCCGGACTACCTCCTCCTTGTGTTCCTCCAGCCAGTCTGCGATCAGATTTTCCTTCTCCCTGCTGCTCATACAAATGCCTCCTTCGGGTAAATCTCCTCCTCTGGAACTGTGTCCAGCACATCCAGACACTCCTGCCCGAACAGCTCCGCAAATTCCGCCAGCGCCCTGTCCACAGCTCTCTGCCCGTCATCTCCCAGATCCTCGATGAGGATTCGGCTGATGGTGGCTCTGAGATGAGCCGTGTGGAAGGTAAAATCCTTCATACAGGAGGCTCCCAGCTCCTTTTTCTTCGCAGCCAGGGCCTCGTTCTCCTCAGGCGTCAGAGGGCATCCCCAGTCGAACTCACAGCGCGGGCCGCCCCAGCTCATGGGCTCCGTCACCTGGGTACAGACATATTTGTCCTGATAGCCCTGGTACACCGCGTTGTCCACATTGACACAGTAGAGCCTTCCGTACTCAGTGAGGCCGTGCTTTTCCCAGGCATCACACCAGGCGCATTTTGCAATATAGGTCTGCAGGGTGGGCTGGGTGTGGATCTGCCCGAACTCCATCTGCCCGTCAAAGTCCGGCTTCCACTCGCCGTAGGCCTGATTGGTCATCGTGTTGATCTCATCCCCTCTTTTGCGGGCATTGCAGGCCATCCGCCGGCCCCTCTCCTTTCCGTACACGGTCATGCCCCGCAGGATGGACTCCTTTCCCTTTTCCCCGCACAGCTCCACCGCCTGTCTTGCCAGAAGCGCAAACAGCACCGCGTGGTGCTCGATCCGTAAGCATACTGTTTCCTTTGTCATCACTCTGTCTCCTTTCTGCTCATCCATGTCAGTCGATCTGCTAAAAATTTGCGGTCCCCAGCTGAAGGATATAGAAAGACACCATGATCCTCACCCGGTTCTCATTACTCAGTATATCATATCCAAGCACATCTTTGATCTTATTCAGCTTGTAGGTCAGCGTATTTTTGTGGCAGTACAGTGCCTCTGCCGCGCGCACTGTGCTGCAGTCATTTTCAAAATAGGCCTTCAGGATCCTCATATACTCCGTCCCGTGCGCCCTGTCATACTCCATCAGCCTTCCCAGCACCTCCCGGACAAAGTCCGGGTAAATGGCCGTCTCCTTCACGTCGGTGAGGATCTTGTAGATCCCCAGCTCGTCGTAGGCCAGAAAATTTTTCGGGATGGTAGTCTTCGTCAGCTGGTAGGCCGTGTAGGCATTTTCATAGGACCGGTGAATATCCTGTATCCGTTCTACCGTGGTGCCCGCTCCGATATAGAGGTTTGGATCCTCCCCGGACAGCCTGCGGAACTGATCCCGCAACCAGTCTCCCCGGTAGCCTGCTGCCAGTATGATCAGACGCCCCTCCTCCTCGTAAAAGATGGTCTTCTCCATGGAAAAGTGGAGCTTTCTCTGGATATCCTCCAGAAGCCGGTTGCCCCTCTCTGTGTCGTAGGCGTGACAGCTCATAATGATGACCGTGTAGGAGAGGTCTCTTGGAAAGCCGTTTCTCTCCATATGGTTCATGTAGAGCTCCTCGTTGTCCGGATAGAAAATAGCATTTTTCATGGCCGTGACCAGGTTGGTCTCCCTCTGCTCATTCTTCAGCAGGATCTCCGAGAACTTCCGCATAATGTCAATGTAGGGCGTCTTCCAGGATGCGGAAAAGAGGGGAAGCCTTCTTTTATTGCACCAGTCGACAGCCTCCCGGGAAAACTGCTTTCCCTCCCCCAGCGCGATGATCACCCCGCCGGCCCCGGCCCGGTCCATGGCTGCCAGAAATTCCTTCAGCCATTCCTCTGACCTGTAATTCAGGCCGGAGTTGAAGACCAGCTCGTCCCCGTAAAGAAACTGGGCAAACTCGCTTCCCTCCACCATGTGGATCCAGCTGATCTTTCTGTCATAGCAGGAGTCTGTGTGGAGCTTCACTTCATATTCCGGCCGGATCTCCCTGTACAAATACTGTAATTCAACTGCCATAGAAAAAATCTCCTTTATACAGTAAAGAATACCATTTTTGTGCTCAGATCACAATTATTTTCCGAATATATGGTTTGAAAAAATATTTTCAAAGGGTTTTCCCTGTGATATATTGTATTCGAAATACAAAACATATTTAAAACCCCCGAATTTGTATTTCCATCACAATCTCTGGATTATAGAAAGAAGCAGCGTGCTGACCGCACGCTGCTTTTTCGTTCCATATAGACTTTATACCAGCAGTCCGGCAGCTATGACTGCTGCCGTCATGACAAGGATCACCAGGCAGGATCGGGATTTGTGTAAAGAAATTCTTAAGTTTTCGCACTTCGCTTGACCTGTGTTCCGCCCCATATTATGATGGTGAAAGTATCGGGACATCTTCTCCTTTATAGATGCCCTGATTATTCTACCGGGCAAAGAGCAAAGGATAAGCATTATGGAGTACACATTTACAGAAATCTTCTGGCTGTTCCTCATCTATTCCTTTATCGGATGGATTATAGAGACAGTCGTGGGAACAATCAAAAACAGGAAATTCATGAACCGGGGATTTTCGACAGGCCCCTTCTGTCTCGTATACGGGGCCGGCGCCGTCCTCATGTCCGTCACCCTGCCGGAGCTGATAGACAATCTTGTTCTGCTCTTCGTCGGCTGCGCCATACAGGCCACCGCTGTTGAGTGGATCACAGGCAAGACGCTGGAACGGCTGAACCGGCATAAATGGTGGGACTACTCGGATAAAAAATGGAATTTTGACGGCTATATCTGTTTCCAGTACACGGTTCTGTGGGGCGTGCTGGGCGTCATCTGTCTGAAATACGGCAATCCCCTCCTCTTCTCCCTGTACAGCCGGATACCGGGGCCCATCACCTCCATCATTGTGTGGGTCCTGATGGGATATGTACTTCTGGACACAGTGGTGTCCATGGCCGCGGCCCTGCGCCTGCGAACCTTTGAGGCCAGCCAGTCGCGTATTCCCCTCATGCGCTTTGTGGAGCGCCGGATGTCCAGGGCCTACCCGGTCATCCAGGAGAAGACGGAGGATATACTTCGGGAGGGAAAATTTGCCGAGGGCTGCGGATTTTACAAGCTGTTCTGGCTCTTTCTCATCGGCTCTCTTCTTGGAGACATCACGGAGACGCTCTACTGCCGCCTGGTAGGCGGAACATGGATATACCGCAGCAGCCTTGTGTGGGGTCCCTTCAGCGTGGTCTGGGGCTTTGCCATCGTGCTTGCCACTGCCCTTCTGTACAAGGACCGGGACAAGCCGGACCGCCATATTTTCCTCGTCGGCACCTTCCTGGGCGGAGCCTACGAGTACATATGCAGCGTCCTGTCAGAGCTGGTGTTCGGCCAGGTTTTCTGGGACTACAGCAATATCCCCTTCAACCTGGGAGGCCGCATCAATCTTCTGTACTGCTTCTTCTGGGGCATTGCTGCTGTTGTATGGATCAAGGGGCTGTACCCCCACTTTGCAGGGTGGATCGAGAAAATCCCGAAGGTAGCCGGCTACATCGCCACCTGGATCCTGGTGGTCTTTATGGCCGCCAACATCCTGGTCTCCGCCGCGGCGCTCATGCGCTACAGCGCCCGGGACGGCGGGCCTGCCGCCCCCTCCGGCTGGGAGCATATCATCGACACCCACTTTGACGACGCAACAATGAGACAGCTCTATCCCAACTCCGAGATGAGATAATGTGTCACACAGCATACACAATAGCGCACCAGCTAGTGTAAGTTCAGACGTAATACTTTTTAAAAGTGTTACGTCTCCTGTTAATTTTTTCACAGCTCAGTGAACATTTCCTGGAACGCTGTATCCGCGTATTTCTTCACTCTCTCCTCCAGAGCCCGGTAGCGCCTCACCAGGGAAATGCTCTCCGGGGTGAGGGAGCAGCTGCCGCCGCTCCTGCCGCCGTGGTGCCGGAGGATGAGGGCGTACCCCAGCTCGTTCTCGGCCCGGTTCACGATCTTCCATCCCTTGCTGTAGGACATGCCCATCCGGCCGCAGGCCTCCTTCATGGATCCGGTCTCCCCGACAAGCTCCAAAAGCTCAGCCACTCCGGGGCCAAGAACCGGCTCGTCTGTGCCAATCTGGAGCTTTACCCGCAGGCGGAATTCCTTCCAGTCTTTCTGTTCTTTTCTGTCTCCATCGGAATGGGTATATCCTGTCTGTTCTGCCTCTTTTCTGTTCAAATGAATTCCCCCCTGTCAGCACATTTTCTACTTTTTCACCATTCCACTATTCTTCCAGAAGCAGGATCTTCGATGGGTCTACGGTCACCTCATCGGGAATCTGATGCTGGCTCCGGTCGCTCTTCATCCAGATGCCCGCCCCGGGGTGATCCCGGTTCTGAAAGATGAGCGTCCACTCAAAAGGCGAGGACACCTTCTCTGCCGAGAGCACCCGGATTCGGTTGGGGACGTCCTCTCCCCTAGCCGCAGGCAGGATGTCGTGGGCCCGGATCCCCACATGGGTAACTGTGTCGGACACCTTTGTCCCGGTGCGCAGCATGACATTCCAGTCATCGGCGTAGACCTGAAAATCCCCAGCCTTCTGTACGCGGGAAATATTCTTGCACCCGGTCAGCCTGGCCGCGGCCAGCTTCCGAGGCTGGTCAAAAAGCACCTGCGTCTGATCGCAGATCACATCTCTCCCCTTTTCCATGATCATGGTCCGGCCGCACAGGCGGTAAATCTCATCCCGGTCGTGGCTCACAAGAACCATGCAGCCTTCAAACTCCCGAATCATCCGGGCAAGCTCCATCTGCATCTCCTCCCGTAGGTAGCTGTCCATGGCGGAAAACGGCTCATCCAGGAGAATGCATTTTGCGTCCGACGCGAAGATCCTGGCCAGGGCGGTCCGCTGCTGCTGCCCGCCCGAGATGTGCGCGGGATACTGATTTTCCAGCCCCTCCAGGCGGAACCTTCGGATCAGCTTCTCCACCCGCTCCCTGCGGGCGCTTCTGTCCTGCCGGCTCCTCAGCAGCCCGGCCTCAATATTCTGCGCCACCGTCATATTGGGAAACAGGGCATAATGTTGGAACAGGTACCCGACCTTTCTTTTCTGTGGCGGCAGGTCGATTCCTCTGCCGCTGTCAAAGAGGACTCTATCGTCCCTTCGGATCTGCCCCCGGTCCGGCCGCACAAGCCCGGCCACAGCCTTGAGGGTCATGCTCTTCCCGCAGCCGGAGGGCCCCAGTATGCCCAGGCATCCGCCCTCCGCCTCAAAGCGAAGATCCAGGTCAAAATTTTTCAGCTTTTTTGAAATATCAGTTCTCAGCATCTTCAACGGCTCTCCCTCCGGGTAAATCTCTGAAATACATACGTCGCATAGCCCATGCCGGTGACCACTATAAAGGAGATGAGCACCAGAATCAGCACATATCGGCCCGCTGACTCCATGTTTCCCGCCGCCACATCGGAGTAGACGGCCAGGGGAAGAGTTCTCGTCCGCCCCTCAATATTCCCGGCGATCATGGCCGTGGCGCCAAACTCTCCCAATCCCCTGGCAAACGCCAGAATCCCCCCGGACAGAAGCCCCTGGACAGCCCCTGGCATGAGGACTCTGTGGAAAATCTGCCACTCCGACATGCCAAGCGTCCTCCCCGCGTCCATGAGATTTCGGTCCACCTGCTCAAACGCGCCTCTGGCCGACCGGTACATGAGAGGGAAGGAAATGGCCACTGCCGCCAGCACCGTAGCCCCCCAGGAAAACGCGATCTTCACCCCGAAATATTCCAGGAAAAAGGCGCCCACCGGCCTCTTGACTCCGAAGATGTAGAGGAGGAAAAATCCCGCCACCGTGGGAGGCAGGACCAGGGGGAGGGTCAAAAGACCGTCCCACAGTATTTTCCATCGCTCATGGCGCATCCGATAGACAAAAAATGCCGCCCCTGTTCCAAGAAAAAATGTAAAGACAATAGAAACTGCCGCTGTCTTTGCCGATATCAGAATAGGCGAAAGATCCACCTTCTCCTCCTCCTTTCACTGCTACTGGCCGTCCTCATGGCTGGTAAATCCATACTCCGCAAACACAGCCATGGCCTCGTCGCTCTGCAGGAAATCAAGAAATGCCCGGGCCTCCTCCTGATGTGCGGATGACGCCACAAGTCCCGCCGGATAGATAGCCGGCTCCGCCAGACTTCCCGCAGGCGCCTGGGCGATCACCCTTACCTTGTCTGTGGTGGCCGCGTCCGTGGCATAGACGATGCCCGCCTGGGCGCTTCCCTCTGCCACCCAGTTCAGCACCTCTGTCACATTTGTCCCGAGGCTGGATTTTACCAGCACCTCGTCCCAGATCCCCAGATTGGTGAGGGCCTCCCGGGCATACTGTCCTGCGGGAACGCTGGCCGGGTCGCCGATGGCGATGGTGTCCGCCTTTGTGATATCCGTAAATTCCGCCAGGCCCAGCTCATTGTCCGCAGATGTGATGAGCACAATCTGGTTCTCCAGAAGATCCTTCACGCTGTCCCCGTCAATGAAGCCTTCCTCTGTGAGGGCGTCCATCTGCTGGGTGGCCGCTGACATGAACACGTCCGCCTCCAGCCCCTCCTCGATCTGCGTCTGCAGCTTACCTGAGCTGTCATAGGTTCCCTTCACAGTCACACCCGGATTTTGCTCCTCAAACATGGGGATCAGCTCCTCCTCGCAGGCGTACTCCAGACTGGCTGCCGCCGCCACAAGGATTTCTGTCTCTTCCCCGCTCTCCTGTGACGCGCCGTCCTTTGCCGCGTTCTCCTGCTCTGTCCGGTCTGCGCTGTCTCCCCCGGAAGAAGAACATCCTGCCAATCCCGCTGCCAGCAGGCACACGCTCATGGATACTGCCAGCAGGCAGCTGATCTTGTCTCTTTTCATTTTCATATTCCTTCCTGTCTTTATGTTTCATCCTGTCACTTTCATTTTAAGCACTCCCAGTATACATCAAGTTATTTTTAAAAACAACTCGCTTTGACAAAAAAGCTGCCCGGAAAAAGAACTACTTCCCCGGGCAGCGCCTGGCATCTCCTCAGATCCCCCATCTTCTCTCCCACACTTCCTCCATGTCTTCCTTCCGGTCTATGTCCCGCAGCTCTGTCTCCCTGGACTCCACAATGTCGATCCTGTCCGGGTGCCGGGCCATCACGGCCCGGCCCCCCACGTCCCCCTCCAGGGCCATAAGCTCCGGGAAAAATGCTCTCGGCCACAGCACCGGATTGCCCGGCCTTCCCTCATGGCCGGCGCAGATGATCCTTCCTCTCCTGACGGCCGCCCGGTTCCAGATCTTCTGGATAGTGGCCGCCTGGAGGCCGGGCTGGTCGCAGACGCAGAACAGGACGCCCTCCACCCCTGGCCTTTTCTCCAGCATAGCCCGAAGCCCCAGCTTCAGGGACCAGGAAATCCCCTGCTCCGGCTCCCGGTTCTCCACCGGCGTCACCCCCATCTGCCGGGCCGCCTCCATAATCCTCTCATTTCCGGTGACAATCAGTTTCTCCACCCCGGAAAAGGCAGCCGCCTTGTCCAGCATGTACTGGTAGACCGGCTTGTCATGGACAAGGCAGGACAGCTTGTCCCCGCCAAAGCGAAGGCCCCGGCCTGCTGCCAGAATGACAAGGCCGTATTTTCCCTTCATCCTCCCGTACAGCTCCACTGCCTCCAGGGCGGCTCCCCCCACGGCCAGCGCCTTGTCGGAGATGGTGTAGCAGTGGGAGAGCTCACACCGGGCGTCAATGTCCCCGATCTTCATGCCCTTTTTCACCATAGCCCCCTCCTGGAGCATGCCCCGCACAATGCCGGACATGGCCGCATAGACCGGCACGCCCCCTGTGTAGGCGGTGATCTGCCCCTTCTCCACCCTGCTGCCGATGGACACTGTGGGCCGGATCCGCCCGTCCCCGGCGGCCCGCAGAAGCCGCTCTATGGTGTAGCCTCCCACGTTGCCGGGCACCCCTGTGTTGGGAATGGCTGTCCCCTCCCAGATAAGTCTGCCAAGAGTGTGGCCCCGCTTTGTCTCGATGACGCAGTGGCAGTCAACTCCCGCTGTAAATCCGGGGCCAGTGCCGATGACAAGAGGCGCGTCGGTGATTGCCGTGCCCAGATTCTTCTTGGCGATGATAGCGTCGATGAGTACATCCGGCCGGAAGGCCTCCCGTACGGCGGCCCTCGCATCCACCAGCACCGAGATATTTCCCTCGCTCAGTATCTGCCTGGCCTCTGCCATATTGCCCGCAAGAACCGCCTCTATGTCCTCCACCTGTGCCCGCCCCTCATAGACGGCTCTGGAAAAGGCCACTGTCCGCCTCACGGTCATCGGCTCTTCTGTCTCTGTCATAAGGATCTCATGTCCGCAGCGGTACAGCCTGGCGGCAATGCCGGTTGCCAGATCTCCCGCGCCCCTGATCAGTATCTTCATGCTCTCCTGTCTCCATTCTCCTTCATTTGTCCTAAAATCAGTACTTCCGTCTCTGTCATCCGGCTGATCCGCCGGGCCGCCTCCAGCCCGCCCGGCAGGTCCGCCTGGGTAAGCGCCACAGTAAAATGCCATGCCTCCCGGACGCCCTTTCTTCCCCCCAGGGGATGGCCGGCCAGGAGGGCGATGTCCTCCTCTCTCACCAAGCCCTCTACAGACCGTCCCAGGATGGCCGCCGCCCTCTCAGGGCGGAAGCAGACCTCCCCCAGGCTGCGCCCCAGGGCGCCCATGCCGTATACATACACCACATGGGTCGTCTCCTCCGGGAAGACAGGCTCCCTCTCCCCCGGCGCCTTCAAGGGCAGCCTCCGGGAGCCATCGGCCTCCACAAGAACCGGGAAGGGCAGAGCCAGGATGTCCTTCATCCACTCCTTCTCCGGGGCTTTCATCTTGCCGTCCCTGTCTTTTCTACCCAGAAAGACCACACCCTCCCGCTCCAGAATCTCCCCCATTTTCACCGGGGAGGGCTCCAGCAGGAACCGGGGCTCCTCCTCCGCGTACATGCGGGTGGTGGTAGTCACCGCCACCGGGATGCCCCGCTCTTTGTACTCCGCCGCAAGCCGCTTCAGCAGGGTGGTCTTCCCTCCGGCCCCCGCCGCGCAGAGCCGCACATCCCTTCGATCCTCCAGTCCCAGTGCTTCTATAATAGAGGGAAATGCTCTGTAAGAGCTCTCTTCTTTCTTTAAGATCAATCTCCTGTCACCTCCAGCATGACCTGGATACGGCCTCCGCAGACCATCCCCTCTTCCTCCGCCTCCTGAGCCGTCATGTCCACTCCGGTGACAAGGAACCGGGGGCTTTCCGGGAGCCTCAGCATCTGGAGGGCCTTCTGCATGACCCTGCTCTCCGCGCAGCCTCCGCCGATGGTGCCAAGGGCAGTCCCATCCTCCCGTATGAGCATCTTGGTTCCCACGCCGCGGGGCGCAGAGCCCTGCCTGGATATGATGGTGGCAAGGACAGCCCTCCGTCCGCTCCCGTTCCTGTCGTGGCCGCTGTCGTAGCTCTCCTGGATAGCCTCCAGCAGTTCTTCGGGATACCCTTCTGTTTGCTCTTTTTCATTTTTTATCTGGATGATCTGGGCAAAAATGGAGACGGCAATCTCCTCCGGCGTCTCCGCCCCTATGGCAAGCCCGATGGGGGCGTGAAGGCGCCGGATCTCCTCCTCTGAAATCCCCAGCTCTCTCATCCGCTCCCGTACCATGGCGGTCCTCCGCCTGCTGCCCATCATCCCCACATAGGCGCAGGCCGTCCCCAGCTCCCGCTCCCGGGACAGGATGCCGTAAAGGCAGTCCTCATCGTACCGGTGTCCTCTCGTCACGATCACTGCATAGGTATCCGGCCCCAGCTCGGCCTGGGCAAGTCCCTGGGAGAAGGGCTCGCAGATCACCCGGTCCGCCCCTGCCCGCCTGGCCTGGTCCGCGAATTTGGGCCGATCCTCCAGCACGGTCACAGAAAAACGGAGCATTTTCCCGATTTTTATGATGGGCATGGATACATGGCCCGCGCCGAAGACGAAAAGCCCAGGGCTGCCCCCCAGCCGCTCCATGAACACGCCTGTCCCTGCGTAGCTCTCCCCGAACGCCCACGCTTCCTTTTCCCCCCTAAGGAGGAATTTTCCGCCGGCCCGGGGCCCGTCCAGGATGGTGGCTGCCGTCAGCTCAGGCGTCCCTGCTGCCCGCCTCTCTTTGATTGCCTGGTAAAACTCTCTTCCTTTCATTTCCTGTCCCATCCTGCGCTCCTTCCTTTTATTCTTTTTCATCTTAGTATGTCTCCCGCCTAAAATCAAGGCTTACCTCACAAAGCGCCCTCCCTGCATTCATGCTTCTCTCTTTGTGAATGAACAATATTCATTGACAAATCTGTTTCCCTGTGGTATGGTAATCCACAGATAAGGAAAGAAGGGATGACCATGACGCGGATCACGAAAGACCCCAAGGAGCGCAGGCAGGAGATCATCGACACTTCCATGAAGGTGTTCTATGAGAAGGGGTACGAAAAGACAACCATCGCGGACATCGCCCGGGAAATGCACGTGGCCCAGGGACTCTGCTACCGGTATTTCTCCTCCAAGGAGGAGCTCTTCGACACGGCCCTTGACCAGTACGCCCAGCGCCAGGTGGACCGGCTCCTGGCTGCCACCAACCTGAACCTGCCCCTTGCGCAGCTCATCGAGAGCATGCCCTCCTTCCCGGAGGTAGAGCTGGACGACAGCTACGCCCAGAAGCTCTGCCACCAGGAGGGCAATGCAAAATTTCACAACCAGCTCGCCCTGAAAATCTGCGCAAAGCTCCAGCCAGTGGTAGCCCGGCTCCTGGCCCGGGCCGGCGAGGGGGGAGAACTCCAGATAAAAGATCCTGACACCGCCGCCTCCTTCTGCGTGTACGGTCAGCTGGGAATCCTGCTGGACCAGAACATCCCCGCCAGTGAGCGGACGGAGCGGATCCACAGCTTCCTCTTGGAGCTGATCCGGCATTTTCAGGCTTAAACACAAAAAGAACTGCCTCAGGCAGTTTTTTTATAAAACACAAGTGAATGATATTCACTCATTAAGGAGGAATGAACAATGAACCTAAAACTTGACTTCATCAGCGGAGACACCAAAAAATGCCTGGCCGCCATGGCGCTGCCTCTCATGGCAGCCATGTTTCTCAATATGGCCTACAACCTTGTGGATAGCCTCTGGATCGGCAACCTGCTGGGAGAACGCGCCTACGCCGCCCTGACAAACGCGACCCCTGTCATCCTGATCCTCAGCTCCATCGCCATGGGCGCCTCAAACGGCGTATCCATCCTTCTGTCCCAGGCTGTGGGGGCAGGAAAAAAAGAGACGGCGGAAAAGATGATCACCACCTCTCTTCTCGCCGCCATCGTCTTCTCCCTGGGCCTCACCCTGCTGCTGGAGCTTCTCCTTCGTCCCATCCTGGGCCTTCTTGGCACACCGGATGAGCTCATGCCCATGGCCTGGCAGTATCTGGCCATCTACCTGTCCGGCTATCTGGCCGTCTTCCTGTACTGCTACTTCACCGCCGTGCTCCGCAGCTTTGGCAACAGTGTCTTCCAGGTCGTTGCCATCCTGATCTGCACAGTCCTCAACGCGGTCCTGGACCCTGTCTTCATCCATCTGATGGGCTTCCGGGGAGCGGCCGTGGCCACGGTCCTGTCCCAGGCGCTCTGCCTTGTCTTCATGCTTGCCTATCTTGCGAGGAAGAAATTCTTCCATCTCCGGCTGCGGCAGTTTGACAAAAGCCTGCTTTTGCCCTTTATCGCAAAGGGCGTTCCCTCTGCCTTCCAGCAGAGCATTCCGGCCATCAGCACCAGCTTTCTCACTTCCCTTGTCACCGGCTACGGCATTTCCGCCCTGGCCGCCTACGGGATCACAGGGAAGCTGGAGACCATCCTGTTCTACCCGGCCATGGCCTTCAACATGGCACTCACAAGCATCGTCGGCCAATGCACCGGGGCAAAAAGATACGACCGGGCACGGGACTACATGAAGACATCCCTTCTCTCCGGCACAGCCCTCCTTCTGGTGCTGTCCGCCCTGGTGACTGTATTTGCAAGGCCTCTTGCCCTGCTCTTTGTGGACAGCCTGCAGGCTGCAGAAATCGTGGCCGTGTATTTCAGGATCGTGGGGGCCGGCTACCTCTTAAACACCCTCACCAACTGCTTCCTCGGAAGCCTGAACGGCATGGGCAGGCCCTCCCAGAGTCTGCTGTGTATGGTCCTCTACTATCTGGTCGTGCGTATGCCGCTGGCCTGGCTCCTCTCACACCTGGGCTTTGGGCTTGAGGGCATCTGGACCGCAGTCCTTATGAGCCACGTGATTGCGGCAGCCGCCTCCGCCTTTGCAGCCCTGCGATAGCTTCACGCCCAGAAAACTGTACACATGGAGGTGGAGAAAAGGCACTGGTAGCCCCCCTGCTAAAAACGGTTGAAATCTTCTTGCGTCATTGCAGATTTTTATCAGATATGTTATAGTAAACATGTAAAAAGGAACAACCGCCAAAGTGGTTGACCTTATAACAGAGCTTTAGATTACCACCCTGCAACCGGTCAAAGTTTTAAGGGTGGTTTTCTACTGGCTAAAACACTACTTGACAAACATAAATACGAATGTCAGCAATGCCAGAATGAACATTCCAAAAGCCATCAGATCTTTAAAGTCAAACGGTTTTTTGTCCATCAGCATCACCCCCATTCTATGTAGAATAGAGGTCAGCCACCCTGTAACACAGTTGTTCCTTCTATAAGATAACATAATTCTATCTTCTTATCAATATACTTTCCAAAATTATGTTTGTGGAACTACTACTTATTTTTCTTGAATATTCGGTACGGATATGCTATATTGTAAACATAAAAAAGAAATTGAAAGCGGCTTCCCCTCAACAATGAAGCTATACCGCTAAAAGCGGCAAGCCGTCACTATTGCAGTAGTGGCGGCTATTTCTTTCCCCTGAAAATCTCATAACAGAGACCAACAAGAGCAACAATGAAAATCAACAACTGGATCAGAGGGTAAGCCAGGCAACCGTTTCTTTTCCATTTCTATTTCCCAAACCCACAGTTCGGAAATGTGCACACCGGGCAGGACAGGCACAGTCCGCCCTCTCCCATCCCTGTGAAATCCTCCAGGCTCAGCCGCTCTCCGGCCGCGATCCTTGGAAGCACCAGGTCAAAGATGGTCCGCTTCGCGTACATGACACAGCCGGGCAGTCCCAGCACCGGAATGTCCGGAATATCCTTGCCTTCCGCCCGCTTTTTATATCCAAGCATGAACATGGCGCCGGGCAGGACAGGCGCACCGTAGGTGATGACTTCATCTGAGGCATTTCGTATGGCAAGGGGTGTCCTGTCGTCCGGGTCCACGCTCATGCCTCCTGTGCACACCACCAGGTCCATGCCTTTTCCGATCCACTCCCTGATGGCATCCTCCACCATGGAGGCGTCGTCGCTGCAGAGGATATTTCCCGGCACCTCCATGCCGTACTCCAGAAGCTTCTCCTTCACCACAGGAGTGAACTGGTCCTTGATCCGGCCGTGATAGACCTCGCTTCCCGTGGTCACAATGCCAGCCTTCATCTTTCGGAAGGGAAGGAGGGAAAAAATGCTCTCCTGGCCGCAGATTTCCTTTACCCTCTCCATCTTCTCCTCCTCAATGACAAGGGGCACCACCCGCATGCCGGCAATCTTGTCCCCCTTTTTCACCGGAAAATTTCCGTGGCGGGAGGCGATGACGAACTGGCCCAGGCCGTTGACCTGGTCAAGCTTTTCCCTGTCTACCTTCAAAAGCCCGTCCGTGTCCGCTGTCAGCTCAATCTTTCCCTCCTTCACGTCTGAGGGGCTCATATGCTCTCCCTGACAGACCTGGCGCAGGATTTCAGCCCCCTCATTTTCGTGGAGCATCCCCTCCTGCTTCTCCCACACATAGAGGTTCTCCTTGCCCACAGAGAGAAGGACCGGAATATCCTCCTCCCGGACAACATGTCCTTTCCGGAACACCGGGCCTTTCACCTGCCCCGGTATGATCTGTGTGATATCGTGGCAGAGCACGGTTCCCACTGCGTCCTCTGTCCGTATCAGCTTCATTCCCTTTTCTAATCCCATGTCTTCAGTCCCTTTCCTGTCTGCTCTCTGTATTCTGTCTGCCCTGCACGCTGCGGGGCTTTGGCCTTTTCGTTGCGTATCTCTCCGCTCTTGCCCCCTGTCTTGTGAACCAGGTAAACCTCCGTGATCTCCATACTCTTATCCAGAGCCTTGCACATGTCATAGATGGTGAGAAGGGCTGTGGTCACGCCGGTAAGGGCCTCCATCTCCACCCCCGTCTTCCCGGTCACCTTCACCGTGCAGGTGCAGTGGACCGCACAGGCCTCCTCGTCCATGTCAAACCGAATGCGGCACCCGGTAATGGGAAGGATGTGGCACATGGGAATCAGCTCAAAGGTCCGCTTGACCCCCATGATCCCGGCTGTCTGGGCCACTGCCAGCACGTCCCCCTTGCCGACCGTGCCCGCCTTTATGGCGTCAAACACCTGCCGGTTCACCAGGATCGTCCCCGTGGCCTCGGCCTCCCTTTCCGTATCCTTCTTCTCTGTCACATCCACCATGACAGCCCGTCCGCTCTCCTCGAAATGACTTAGCTCCATCCCATGTCCTCCTTCCTGGTCACAGGCCCCTCAAACCGCCCGCATACTGCAGGCTTTGGAAACCTTGATATCCCCATTATATAGGCAGAGGAGAAAAATAACAAGTTTCCATGTATGTGCCTACCTCTTTGTGCTATACTGAATACAGAAATACAGCCCGTCCTGCGCCGCAGGACTCTCAAAAAGAGGAGGAATAAAACCATGCTTGAGACACTTCTTACCCTGCCCGGATTTATCTACCAGGCAGACGGAAAATACTATTTCCTTGGAAAATGGATCTGCAGCGAGTGCACCGATGTGGACGCCACTGACTGCGTGACCATGTACCAGATGTCCCGGGACGCAAAGGAGGAAAAGGAGACATCCTTCTACTTCCAGAAAATCCGCGCCTACAGTGATTTTGCCCTGGAGGTCCCCTATGACCCGGAGAAGATCCGCGCCAATATGCAGACTCTTCTCGCCGGCCTCTCCGACCAGGCCGCGGCGGGGCTTAAGAAGCAGATCTGCCAGGTGCAGGAGGACATGCAGTAGACGTTCTGTATACAGCAGGCAGATTTTTTTTACTTGACATTTCTTTGGGAAATGCTATATTAGAAAGTACTTATACGACTGACGGAAGTGGAATGGACCACATGAAGTATAGGGAATGAAAAGAGCCGACCGTCTGGGCATAAAACATATGCCCGGAGGGTCGTTTTTTTGTGCGATACGCCGGAGGGGGCCCGCCGTGCCTGCACAAGCGGGCATCCGGCAACGCAGCGGATTTCGGGCAGCGTATGAAGGAGGAAAATCATATGATGCAGCAAACACAATGGAATGGCTTTGAGGGAAGGCTCTGGAGAGAAGAAATCAATGTGCGTGATTTCATCCAGCACAACTATACGCCCTACGAGGGGGACGCCTCTTTCCTGGAGGGGCCGGCAGACTCCACCCGGCTTCTCTGGGATGAGCTGCAAAGGCTCCAGAAGGAGGAGCGGGCAAAGGGTGGCGTCCTGGACATGGACACAGATATCGTCTCCACCATCACCTCCCACGGGCCGGGCTATATAAGCCAGACCTTGAAGGACCAGGAAAAGGTAGTGGGTCTGCAGACGGACAAGCCCCTGAAGCGGGCTTTCATGCCCTTTGGCGGCATCCGCATGGCAGAGGAGGCCTGTACTACCTACGGCTATACCCCGGACCCTGTGCTCCACAAATTTTTCAGCGAGTACCACACCACCCACAACCAAGGCGTGTTTGACACCTACACACCGGAGATCAAGAAGGCCCGCCACAGCAAGATCATCACCGGCCTGCCGGACACCTACGGCAGAGGCCGCATTGTGGGAGACTACCGGCGGGTGGCCCTCTACGGTATCGATCTTCTGATCCAGTCCAAAAAAGAGGATTTCGACCACTGCGGCTACGGCTCCATGCGGGACGACATCATCCGCCAGAGGGAGGAGCTGGCAAAGCAGATCCGGGCTCTGAGGCAGATGAAGGAGCTGGCAGCCTCCTACGGCTTTGACATTTCCCAGCCCGCCGCAAATGCCCGTGAGGCAGTGCAGTGGCTCTACTTCGGTTATCTGGCAGCCATCAAGACCCAAAACGGGGCGGCCATGAGCGTGGGGCGCATCTCCACCTTCCTGGATATCTACATCCAGAGGGACCTGGCAGCCGGCACACTGACAGAGAAGGAGGCCCAGGAGCTCATCGATCACCTGGCCATGAAGCTGCGCATGGTAAAATTCGCCCGCATTCCCTCCTACAACCAGCTCTTCTCCGGGGATCCGGTGTGGGCCACCCTGGAAGTAGCGGGCATGGGCCAGGACGGGCGCTCCATGGTGACAAAGACCGACTACCGCTTCCTCCACACCCTGGAAAATATGGGGCCCTCTCCGGAGCCCAACCTGACGGTTCTCTACTCCACCCGTCTGCCGGAGACCTTTAAGGCCTACGCTGCCCGCATTTCCATAGATACCAGCTCCATCCAGTATGAAAATGACGACGTGATGCGGCCCATCTGGGGAGACGACTACTCCATCTGCTGCTGCGTGTCCGCCACCCAGACCGGGAAGGAGATGCAGTTCTTCGGCGCCAGGGCCAACCTGGCAAAATGTCTCCTCTACGCCATCAACGGCGGTGTGGACGAGCGCACCAAGGAGCAGGTAGGGCCGGAAAGCAGGCCCATCACATCCGAATATCTGGACTACGACGAGGTGATGCACCGCTTTGACTCCATGATGGGATGGCTGGCAGGTCTCTACGTAAATGCCCTGAATCTGATCCAGTACATGCACGACAAATATTATTATGAGTCCGCCCTCATGGCCCTCATCGACACAGATGTGCGCCGCACCTTTGCCACAGGCATCGCCGGCTTCTCCCACGTGGTGGACTCCTTAAGCGCCATCAAGTACGCCAAAGTACGCACTATCCGGGACGAGGACGGCATCGTGACGGACTACGAGACCATTGGGGATTTCCCCAGGTATGGAAATGACGATGACCGGGCGGACGACATCGCGGTCTGGCTTTTAAAGACCTTTATGCAGAAAATCCGCCAGCACCACACCTACCGGGACTCCGAGCCCACTACCTCCATCCTCACCATCACCTCCAACGTGGTGTACGGCAAAGCCACCGGCTCCCTGCCTGACGGGCGCAAGGCCGGAGAGCCCCTCTCCCCCGGCGCAAACCCAAGCTATGGAGCGGAGAAGAGCGGTCTACTGGCCTCCCTCAACTCCCTGGCTAAGCTGCCCTATGAGTGGGCCCTGGACGGCATCTCCAATACCCAGACCATCCACCCGGACGCGCTGGGCCACTCCGTAGAGGAGAGAGTGGACAACCTCACCTCCATCCTGGACGGCTATTTCTACCAGGGCGCCCATCACCTCAACGTCAACGTCTTCGGCGTGGAGAAGCTCATCGACGCCATGGAGCATCCGGAGAAGGAGGAGTACGCCAACTTCACCATCCGGGTATCCGGCTACGCGGTGAAATTCATCAGCCTGACAAGAGAACAGCAGCTGGACGTGATCGCCCGGACCTGCCACAAGACCATGTAACCTAGCTATTGCACACAGGAGGAACTTGTAAGATGGAACACCTGTCAGAATACCCCTCACAGCCAGACTCACAGCCGGACATCAGCGGCGGCCATATCACAGGCCTTGTCCACTCCACAGAGAGCTTTGGCTCCGTGGACGGGCCGGGCATCCGGTTCCTCGTCTTTCTGCAGGGCTGTCCCCTGCGGTGCCGCTTCTGTCACAATCCGGACACCTGGGCGCTGACCTCCGGCCAGGCACTCAGGATACGCGCTGACGAGCTTCTCGCCCAGGCTCTCCGCTACCGCCCCTACTGGGGCAAAAGCGGCGGCATCACAGTCAGCGGCGGGGAGCCCCTGCTCCAGCTGGATTTCCTGATAGAGTTTTTCAGGAGGGCAAAGGAGGCCGGAGTCCACACTGCCCTGGACACCTCCGGCGCTCCCTTTGCCCGGGAAGAGCCATTTTACAGCCGGTTTCTGGAGCTGATGAAGTACGTGGACCTTGTGCTCCTTGACCTGAAACTGATGGACCCGGCAGGACATCGGAAGCTGACCGGCAGGGAAAATGACAACATCCTGGACATGGCCGGTCTCCTTGATACGCTTAGCGTGCCGGTCTGGATCCGCCACGTCCTTGTCCCCGGCCTCACAGATGAGGAGAGGGACCTGCGCGAGATGGACGCCTTTATCCGCTCCCTCTCCAATGTAGAGCGGGTGGAGGTGCTGCCCTACCACACGCTGGGAGTCTACAAGTGGAAGGAGCTGGGCATCCCCTACTCTCTGGAGGATGTCCTTCCCCCTTCCGCCGGGGAAATAGAAAAGGCAGGGCGCCTTCTGCATGCTGACCGCTAGCAGAGGGCGCCCTGCCTATTTCATGTCTTTTTCATTTGTCCGTACTTTTCCCGTACACTCCTTAATGTCCGCACCCGTGATGACCTTCTCCGTGCCCTCCGCACCCATGGTGTCCCTCGCCATGTCCTTGGCAGTCATGATGCCCTTCCCCGTGGCCGTGGTGGTCGCAGTTGGCCTTTGCGTTTGGCGAGAGCTTTCCTGCCAACAGCTCCTCCACCGCCTGGTCCGCGTCCCCTGACACTCCAGCGTAAAGCTGTATACCTGCGGCGGTCAGCGCCTGCACGGCGCCTCCGCCGATGCCTCCGCAGATAAGCGCCTCCGCTCCCAGGGCAGACAGCACGCCCGCCAGGGCTCCGTGTCCCTGGCCATCCGTGTCCGCCACCTCCGAGGCGATGACTTTCCCGTCCTCCACGTCATAAATCTTAAACTGCTCTGTGTGTCCGAAATGCTGGAACACCTGGCCGTCTTCGTAAGTAACTGCTATTCTCATGATCCCGTCTCCCTTCGGCTTTTCATATTTCCGGCTGATGGCGTATTTGTAGCATCCGCCGCAGGCCCTGCAGCCTCCGTCTCCCCGGCAGAGCTGATAATCTCCTCCGCCGATAGAGAGAGTCAGCCCCTCCACCAGCACCTTCGCCAGCTTCTTTCTGGCGGAGGCGTAGACAAGCTGGACCGCGGTGCGGGAGATCTCCATCTGCCTTCCGCACTGCTCCTGGGAATATCCCTCCCCATCAATGAGACGGATCGTCTCATACTCATCCACAGTCATATTCACGGTCTCTTGCTTATTTCCTCCCACCGGAGCAAATACAAGAGTCTGTGGATAGTCACACACTCGCCTGCATTTTCTGGGTCTTGGCATTTCTCATCTCCTCCTGTCGCGTTTCTCTCTCCTTGTTCGGGTGGCTGCTGCCCCTCCTTCTTTAAAGTATAGGCTTGTTTCGGGCATATGTCAATAATAATTTTGGGTATATGCCAAAAACCGGAAGGCCTACGGCACAGCCTTCCGGTAATAATCCGTCTCAATGATCAGCTCTCCCAGCCGCAGCCGGCAGTCCGCCACATACTTCTTGTTTTCCACATACACATTCTGCTCTTCCTCTGTCATCTCCACGCCCGGGGCAGGCTGAAACTCCTCCGTGTATCTGCTGTAGGTCCCCTGGTCCGTGATCCAGGACCTGGAAAAGAATATAGCCATGCCCTCCTGATCGGAAAACACATCCGTGCCGGCCAGCAGCCGGGAGTCATACTCCACCCCCAGAAGGTTGAGCATGGTGGGTAGGATATCTACCTGGGAGCAGATCTTTTCCACCTCCACAGGCTCCTTCATGCCGGCTGACCAGAGGATCCAGGTGTTCCGGTAGACATCCAGATCTACATTCTCCTCGTCCAGCGTCTCCACTGAGTCAGAGCCGAAATCCCGGCCTGCCAGCTCCTCCAGGATGTCCAGGTCCGAGTAGGGCACATGGTCCGGCGCCATGGCGATCAGCGTGTGGTCCGCGATCCCCGCCTCCTCCAGGTCCTCCAGCAAATGGGTCAGTCCCTTCTCCAGCTCCATCCCAGCGGCCATGTATGCCTTTGTCTTGTCGGAGTAGGGAAGATCCTCCACCTGCTCCCAGTTTCTCCTGGACATCTCATTGCTGTCATACCCGTAGGGCAGATGCATGCTGATAGTGAGGTAGTAGATATTGAAGGGCTCTCTGTCCACATAGTCCGCAAAGGTCTGCTCCACCATGTAGTCATCCGACTGAGGCCAGTACTCACGGCCGCTCTCATTTGTCTCCTTTGTGACCGGGCGCCCGCACGCGTCCGCCTGCCTCCACTCATAGCCCAGATTGGGGTGGGACAGCTCCCGCCCATACATATTCTGGTTAAAATGGTAGCCAATGGAAGTGTAGTCCTCCCCGTTCAGCGCATTTGCCAGCGTAAAGGGAAGGTAGGTGGACCGCTTTCCGCTCTCAGTTAGACTGACGGGAAAGCCTGCGCGGGGATAGAGGCCTGTCAGGTTTTGAAACTCTCCTCCCGATGTGCTTGTAAAGTGCAGGGGCGTGTAAAAATTTTTAAAGACAAATCCCTCGGTGGACATTTGATAGAGAGTGGGCGTAAGCTCCGGGTCGATCATATAGCCGCTGAAGCCCTCCGCTGTGATAAAGATCACATTGTACCCCTCAAACATGCCCGTATACTCGTTCTGCTGTGCCGGCTGCACACTTCCGAAATATTCACTGAGCCATCTCTCTTCATCGCTGGACGCCGCTGCTGTCAGCCCTTCAAAATCAATATCCATCTGATTGTGATCATACACCGGCTCCTCCGGTTCCTGCTGCCCTTCCGCCGCCTCCTCCACCTGGGGCATCGTCTCCCCGGGAGTTCCGAATATACTGTGGCGGACATCCTGCAACAGCATGGTCCCAAGGCCAAGCTGTTCCACCTGGTCGTCTGTGTAAAGGTCTGTCCGAGCCAGATAGGCAGGCGTGATCTCCCCCTTCCACGGGAGGAAAAAGACTCCGGCCAGGAAGCAGGCGAAGAAAACTGCTGCCGCCCCGAGGGCCAGCGCCGTCATCTTCCAGCGGCCGATTTTTCCTGTCCTTTCATTTGTCTCCTCCGGCTCCTTTTTCCCTGCCCTGCGGACTGTCAAGATCCAGACTCCCAGAGGCAGCACCACCAGCAGGAAAAGCCCCGGGATATTCTCCCTTAGCGCCTGCCACACCGCGGCCAGGTAGTCTCCCAGATGATTGCCGGCAGCCGTGTCCAGCCCGCCCACGATCTGATAATACTGCTGAAGGATTTTCTTGCATATGAATTCCGCCATATAAACGACAGACATCAGCAGGATCAGTATGGCTCCCACTGCCCGCCCGGCCCTCTCCGGCAAAAGAGACACCGCCGCGGCCGCCAGAAACCCCCAGGCCGCCGAGGCGCACAAAAACAAAGGGGCATATCTCATATCCAGCCCCATATAGATGTGGAACACAAGCTCCATATAGACAGACAGCGCTTCCAGCACAAATATCCTCTTTCCCATTCCCTCATCATCCGTGTCCTTTATATTTGAGACTATTATACACCCTGGAGCCTCTTTCCGCCTAACAAAAAGCGACACAAAAAGACAGCCCGCCGCTGTCCTATTCATGGGGCATCCTATCCCCCTCGCGCAGGCTGTCTTTTTTTGCTGAAAAGGGCTTAATTAGTATTATAATTTTATCCATTATTCAGTTAATGTAAAATTAGACTGGTCAACAATAATCTGTGGCAATGCATCAAAGTTCGCTCCCCATGCCCATATATTGTAATCTTCATCCATTGCTAAAACATACTCATTTTCATAAGTATCATGATAATAAAAATCCGTAAAAACTGCATCATCGATAGTCAAATAATCTCTATAATAGTCTTCTCTCGTTCCATCTCCTAATTGACCTGATGTATTATCACCTTGACAAAGTATTTCTCCACCTTTTAATAAAAAAACATTATCCTGTGAAACATATGCTTTATCTATTCCAATAACTGTTAAATCTTCAATTACCGGCTGTTTTTCTGGAGACTCATATAATCGTAACAGATTACCTATTTCTGTAAGCAAAATCATTCCTCTTCCCTTGTCTTCGTTATGATATACGCTTACTGCATCAACTATTTTTTCTTCAACAGATATATCATAACTTGATGCTATTATGCTATCAAAATCTGTCAAAATCTTGGGTTCTATAGTATCTTCTCCCGTCATTCCTGAAGTAAAATTAATATATGTTAATTTATTTCCATCTATCACTACACCTTTATTTAAGCTATGATTTACATATTGTATGTCAAAAAATTTTGCATTGTCAGATAATGTGTCGCAAGATATAATCATATCATATGAGTCCGTGACACTTGCACAAATCATATACTTTTCCCCATTTTTACATTTAATCATGAGTGTTCTATCTGTCGTTTGTTTTATTTCCTCAATTTGTGGAATAATAGAAACTTTTTCAGGAGTCAGTATATCTGCTCCCCACCTATACAAATCCCCGTCTTCTGTCAAAGCATAACAATATTCATATTCTATATTTGCTCCCGTTTCCGAACTTCCAAAATCATCCAAAGCATAGATACCTACAGCATTATTTATTTCCTCAACATTTGTCCATTCCTCTGTATCTACCCTTGTTCCATTCCCAAGCTGACCATATGTATTAGCTCCTCTCCCTATAATTGTCCCATCTGCTTTAAGTATTAGTTGTAACTCAGGCTTAATAACTGCGTATGGTACTATATTTTTCTCCCTATCTTCCAAACTGTTTTGTATTTCTTGTGGTTTACTTTCTTTATCTACAGATGATGTTACTGACTTTTGACCATTCTCAATCTCTGAACTATTGTTATCATTGTCTTCTCTACAAGATACTATTCCTAGAACAACAAGTGCAACTACCAATAATATACCAATTCTTTTTCGCATTATATTCCCTCCTAGTCTTTTTAATACTTTCAAAATCATGACAACTAACTCAATTCAACCACCATCCTTTTTTTAATTATATAAGCATTTAATAGCCTATATAGTTTATTAAAACATAACATACCATCTCTTATAATTCAATATATATTAACTATAAAGGCAGGGAAATATAATGGACTATTTCTTAATCGGACAACGAATTCGAAAATATAGAAAAGCTCATTCTTTTTCTCAAGAAGAGTTAGCGGAGAAAGTTGGTATATCAACAACTCATATGAGTCATATTGAAACCGGTAATACTAAATTAAGTTTAGCCGTTCTAGTAAAAATCGCCTTAATTTTAGAAGTAAGTACTGATGATATACTATTCGATCAGTCAATGGTTAACAAAAGTAATCTTTCTAATAAAATAGTCGAGATACTAGACAAATGCAATCCTCAAGAACTTACAATTATTTTTGAAATCGTTAAGGCTACACAAATTAGTTTATCAAAATATTTAGATTAATCATCATCGAAATCTTATTTCTATTTATGAGTAAAATAAGGTCAGGAGTATTGAATTTTTATCCATAACTGGCTTCTTCAATACTTCTGACCTTACCACTTCGTATGTGCAAGCGAATTTGTTTGCTTTGCCATAAAATCACCTTTCCTTTCTTTAATAGTGGCCTGAACAACCCTATTATAACGGAAAGGTGATTTTTTGTATAACAAACGTCGCGCACCCGCATAGCGGGTGGTTGCTATTTCGCACGTTTCCGTTTCTCCATTAAGAAACTTCAACATGCTCAACTGGGTCTATCCGACCCGCAATGTAAAAAATCCGGAACCTTCTGCCGAAGTTCCAGATTTTTTATTCTCTATATTACAGCTCCATTATCTTTGCCTTGTGATAAATGCGGGGAAGAAATTTGTTCAGAAGGTCCGCTGTCTTCAGCTTCAAATGGTCCGTGTTGATCCCCGGATTGCATCCAAACCACTCTTCATCTGCCACCTCTTTATCCATGATGAGCTGCACGTACTCGTCCTCGTCGTTGACAAGTCCCATGACAGAGGCAGAGCCTGGCTTTGCTCCCAGGTGCTTCTCCATCATCTCTGCCGAGGCAAAGGACAGATGTCCCACACCCAGCTTTTTCTCCAGAGCGGACGTGTCCAGCTGCTTTGCGGCAGGTATGACCACCAGGAAAAAGCTCGTCTTCTTCTGGTTGCACAGAAAAATGCTCTTTCTCACCTCTGTGCCGAGAGCTTTGTCGATCTCCTCGCACTCCTCCATTGTCTCCACCACATCGTTTTCCACTCTCTCGTAGGGGATGTGGAGCTTATCCAGAAGCTGAAATACCTTGTCCTTGGTCTTGTTTTTGCCCTTCTTGGGCACAGTCTTGCTGATCTCGCTTATATATACCATCTGTATCTCTTCCTTTTGCCTTTACCTTTTGCTTTTCTGCGTGAAGCCTCTGCTGTCTACTATTCTATCAGCATCCACCGCTTTTTTGCAAACAAAAAACAGCCTGTTTTCACAGACTGCCTTCATATTTTCATGTACCCTCAAAACCACATACAAGAAATTCTCTATCTTCCATCTCTTCCCGAACCTTTATGGTTATGCCCTCGACCGATTAGTAACAGTCAGCTCCATGTGTTACCACACTTCCACCTCTGCCCTATCTACCTCGT